>JALYSC010000209.1 GCA_030855005.1 Bacteroidota bacterium
AATCAACAGAACCCTGATCCGGAAGGATATCCATTGTATCCGCCAAGTCAAGATATCTACAGTCAATTCAAAGAAGAACAGGACATCGACCCTGAAGATCCTTCCAGAACCAAAGATCCTATTGAGATAGATCCTGATCAAGAGGATATCGAGGAGCTGGATGATGACATTATGGGAAGCGACCTCGACGTACCGGGATCTGATCTCGATGATGATCTGGAGGAAATAGGCTCTGAAGATGAGGAGAACAATTACTACAGTATTGGCGGGGACAATCACCATGACCTGGAAGACAATGATGGTATCGAAGACCTTGAAATCTAGGTAATCCCAATTTTCGAGTTGCAATTTATCTCGTAATTGATGCAATTCAGTACCTAACTCCAGCAGTTGAGTTAAGTAAGTCTTTTGCCACTATCGTAGTGCAGATATCTTTGCACATGATGTATGACATATACCAGGCAGAAAGTCAGGTAGCACAAACCCCTACTGCCCAACCAGCGAATAGCAAACGGATTAATTACAGGATTTTATTGGTCACCTGCCGCATGCGATCTTTCATGTGAGCGGAGTCGAAGTGTGAATTGTGAGATATTTACTTTGCGAAATTTGCGCGAACTTTTTCTGCGATTTTCTGCGATTTCTGCGGGAGACTTCATTGCAACCTTGCCTGCCTACATTTTCTTTGGTCTCTGCGTGAGATTTTTTTTCTTTGCGTTCTTGGCATCTTTGAATGAGATATTCTGTCGACTATAATTTATCTGTGTTTATCTTAGTTGTCGCTTCATTGCAGTCAGGCCTTTATAAGATCCGAGCTTGAAGAAAAGTGGTATGTTACCCCATTGATAATAAGCTCAATAATCTAAGGCAAAAGAAAAAGATTACCTGATCTTTACACTATGACAAAGAAAGCAGAAATCATTGGCAGTCATTTTCCGACAATTTATCTGACTGTGATATCGCTCCTGCAGGGGATAGCATTATCGCAACTGGTACCTAACCTGATTTCCTTTTTTGAATTGTCCAAGAGCCCATTGACGGATCTACGCATCTTGCCATTACTATTGATGTTGTTTGTGATCTTCATCGTTTGGCATCATTATGCTATCGGAATCTTTTTCCTCCGGTGGTTTCCCAACATCATTGATACCATCCTTCCGTTTTTAATTAGCCTTGGGCAGTTTATATTAATCTCTCTGATCACAATTGATACAGCAATCCAGGACATGAATGTGACTTCATGGACAATGGGGTTTGCAGCGTTTGTATTGCTTGGATCTCTTGCATATTTTTCAGCCGCCTGGCGTTTGGATCCTCCCCTCTTTAACAACCTGATGAGTCTTGAAAATGCAGAAGAGCATTGCCGCCGGGCTAAAAATTTTTATATGTGGGCGGGCATCTCGATTTTATTCCAGGGGTTGTATGGATTTCTCATCGTATTAGTTGGACAACCGGCATTATTATTAGGATCCTTGATTTTTTTTATTCTTCACCTTATCCTGTCTGAATATTTTCAACTGCATAATCTTAAGCCTCATTTCATGCGGGCCATGGATGAATTTGATGAAATCGTCTGACCCTGAGATATATTCTTTACCACTAAAAGGATGAAATTCACCTTTCATCCATTCACCTGGCTTGCGATGAGAATTCTTTCTGCATTTTTGTAAATTCGTAGCCGCTACAGCTTCTATTGAACTACAAGTAAACCAACTATGAAAAATTTCCTTTTAATCTCCTCATTGGTCACCTTCCTATATCTCAACAGAGGAATTGCCCAGACTTCTTCAACCAATTTTAATTCGTCTGATGATGTAGCTCATTCTGTGTTACCCATCGATGGTGTCATCACCTATCTACCAGATGATACCACAGACTTTAATATGGTGCCGACAATTTCTTCCCGCAAAGTTGAGTTTACACCAACCATCAATTTTTTCTTTAGGCCTGAAAGCACGATCAATTATAAAGAAGCAGGAATGCCAGAAGATACCGGCCAATTAAATTTCTACCTGCGTGGTGATGTAGGTGCTAAACTTTCATTGCCAAAGGATATCGAGATGGTTGTCAATTTACAATCCTATGGCTTATACACGAGGAGTCTTGGTCCCTTAGATCCGAATCTCTCATTGTACGAAGCTTATGTGGATATGAAAAGGCTTGATCGGGCAGGAAAATTATCATTACGTTTTGGACGGATGTGTCTTGGAAAATATGGTACTGAAATAATTGTAGGCGACGATGATTTTATCAAAGGGCGCAGTTTTGAGAGTGTTCGGTTACGTTATAAAACCAAACGCTCTACAAGTGATCTGATGTGGGTACAATTATATCAGGCAGCTCCTGATTCAGCTAACTTTGATTGGAACCATCCGATCTTCCTGGGCAATTTTAATACTTTTCAATTATCCGAATCTTTCGCTATTAACGCGAATCTGATATTTATCATAGATCAATACAACAGTGGATATCGTACATCTGCATTGATGCCGGATGTCAGATTCTTTGGCCAATCCGGCAATCTGAAATATTCAGTCGAGGCTATCCTTCAGACTGGCTCTGCAACAGGAATTTTGAATGATAATATTGACGGAAGCCTGAGTGCCCATGCCTTTGAAGTGGGGTTGGGTTATGTAACTAATGATGAAAAAGTGACGGCAGATGTTGCATTTTATCGGGCCAGTGGCGATGACGATCTTTCTGATGATAAGATTCGTTCGTATAATGTCTTATGGCAAAATGAGCATCGCAGATTTGGATACATTGATGCATTTAAAGGTTCGAACCTGCAGGCAGCGACGTTCCATCTCAATTGGAATATTGGCAGGCTTTTAGCAACAGGAATTCACGCAGTTTATGCAAGTGTATTGGAACCTCATGACAGATCCACTGGCGTGTCAACCGGTCCCGTCAATAATCTCAATACTGATAATAAAGCATTAGGAATTGGTGGAGACTTCTACCTCAATTATTACTTCAGCCACAATCTTAATATGCAGCTCTCTGCATCAGTCTTTAGTCCGGGGGAATATTTTACGGCAGTCAATGGAATCGAGGACACCATGGTGAGAATGTATTTATTACTTGCGCTGAGGATATGAGCGGGGGCAGTACCCGAAAAAACTAGTGGACTAATTAGTTGAGGAATTTGGGAGAGAAGAAACCATCTTCCAACCAAAATAATTTCCTATCTTAACTTGCCAACTAGCCCCTTTCATATATCTCATTAGTGAATTTAAATCTGAGAAAAATGAAAAATCTATTCCAAACCAAGTCATTACTTTTCTTTTTGGTGCTTACAGCTTTTGGACAATCTTCCTGTAAAGTAGGTTCAACCGCACCATCTGCTGAAGCCATCAACAGTATCAACCTTAAACGCGGGGATGTCATCCTGTGCGGAAATGAAGACCAGACTTTCGGAGATGTCAATTTTGAAACCTCCTGTCCCGGTGTGGCGAAAGATCATTTTACAAGAGCAGTTGCGATGCTACATTCCTTTGAATATGATGAGTCAGAGAAAGTATTTGCAAAAGCAATTGATGCGGCTCCGGACTGCGCGATGGCATATTGGGGTGTAGCAATGTGTAATTATCATCCACTGTGGACACCACCTTCTGAGGCAGAACTTGAAAAAGGATTACAGGCGTTGACAGTGGCTAAAACCATTACTAATGTGACTGAACGCGAAGCCGCCTGGATCAATGCCTTGTTTGCTTTTTATAACGACTATAAAAATAAGGATCACCGTACACGAAGCCTGGCGTATGAGGCTGGAATGGAAAAACTGTATTCTGTTTATCCGGAAGACAAAGAAGCAGCGATCTTCTATGCTCTTGCTCTTGATGGAGCTGCCGATCCTGCAGATACCAGTTTTGTAAAACAAAAAAAAGCAGGAGAAATTTTGACTGCCCTGAATCCCGGACAACCTGATCATCCGGGACTCATTCACTACATGATACATTCATATGATTCTCCTGCCCTCGCTAATCTTGCATTGCCGGCTGCACGCAAGTATGCTTCGATAGCACCATCATCAGCTCATGCGCAACATATGCCTTCTCATATTTTTACACGTGTAGGCTCATGGGATGAAAGTATTAAATCGAATTTGGTATCAAAAGATGCAGCTTTATGTTATGCAGAAGGCAGTGGTATCAAAGGACATTGGGATGAAGAACTACATGCTCTGGATTATCTGATGTATGGATATCTGCAACAGGGTGATACTAAAAGTGCGAAAGAAGAATTGGATTATCTCCAAACGATTGATCTTGTTTTTCCAGCACAGTTTAAAGAAGCATATGCTTTTGCAGCCATGCCTGCACGCTTTTATCTTGAAAATAGAATGTGGAATGAGGCTGCAAATCTAGAAGCACATCCATCCGGATTTCCATGGCAAAAATTTCCTTGGCAATTTGCTATCACTCACTTTACGAGGGCTCTGGGTGCTGTGCATACCAATCAACTTGCTGATGCACGTACCGAACTAGTTGTATTAAATACATTCAGGGATTCTCTTGTATCGAAAAAAGATACCTACAAAGCAAATCAGGTACACATTCAGATCAAAGCTACAGAAGGCTGGATCCTTTGGAAGGAAGGCAAAAAAAATGAAGCTTTGGCAAGTATGCAGGAGTCTGCTAACATGGAAAACCTGACGCAAAAACATCCGGTCACTCCGGGTGAAGTATTACCAGCGCAGGAATTATTAGGTGATATGTTGATGGAGATGAATAAACCAAAAGAAGCGCTTGAGGCATACGAAAGGGATCTAAAAAAACATCCTAATCGGTTTAACGGACTATATGGTGCCGCACTGGCTGCTGAAAAAGCCGGACAACATGATAAGGCCAAAACCTATTACCAGCAACTAATAGATATTGCAAAGACAGAAGGCCCGGTACGCTCAGAAATTGAGAAAGCCAAAGCTTTCATTGCTTCCGGAGCAGAATTATAAATGCTGATTGCATTGCAAATAATATTTTAATCACCGCATAATTTAATTGGCTAGTTTTGGCAGCCCGAATTATAGCTACTCAATAATTCAATTATTTAAACCCTACATTCTACTTTATGGAGGCACATCTTGCCAAAATCCGTGATACTCAACGTTCATCCTAAAATAAATCTTCTGCAGGATGGAAAAAATGGGATGCGATGGCGATGAATTTTCTGCAGCCAACAGGTGAAGAAATTATCAACATGCTTCACCTGAAAGATCATGATGTGGTCCTTGATGTGGCGACAGGTACTGGTGAACCAGGATTAACCATAGCTTCACGATATCCGAAAAATAAAGTCATTGGAACTGATCTCTCAGAAGATATGCTGGCTGTTGCTCAGGAAAATGCAATGCTTCGCGGCATTCCAAATTTCTATACGGAATGTAGTGACATTTCTCAATTACCCTTCGAAGACGAGACATTCGATGCCATTAGTTGTCGTTTTGGTTTTATGTTCTTCCCCGACATCCAAATGGCACTGAGCGAGATGATTAGAGTCTTAAAACCAACTGGTCGAATTGCAGCGTCCGTATGGAATCATCCTGAAAAAAATCTATGGATAGCTACTTCCATGCAAACTATGATGAATAAGTTACAAATTAATCCGCCCCCACCAGGTGCACCCGGAATCTTTAGATGTGCTGATCCCGATTATATGAGTAATCAATTTATTCAGTCTGGTTTGCAACATGTTGAACAACGTGAAGTGTCCGGCATTCTTGAATGTGGAAATATCGACAATTACTGGGGATTCATGTCTGAGGTAGCCTGCCCTGCCGCTTTTAAAGATGCGACACAGGAAATGAAGGATATGATCAAGGCAGCCATTCTGGCAAAAATTAGCGCGAGGTATACAG
>JALYSC010000210.1 GCA_030855005.1 Bacteroidota bacterium
TTCCAATACCTCGTGGTACAATCGTCACCTTCACTAAAGGTGATGCATGTTCGAGAAACCAGCCACAAATCGCATGGCCAGCCTCATGGTACGCAATGATCTCCTTCTCTTCAGGAGAGATCACTTTGTTACGTTTTTCAAGCCCCCCAATCGCACGGTCCAGTGCAAAATGGAAATCATCGAGATCAACTTCTGTCTTACCACGTCGCGCTGCAACAAGTGCAGCCTCATTACATACATTCGCAATATCTGCACCGACAAAGCCAGGTGTCATCTCACTTAATATTTTTGGATCTACAGAAGGCCCGGTTTTGATTGATTTTAAATGCACTTTGAATATAGCCTCACGACCTACAAGGTCAGGTCGCTCGATACCAATCTGCCTGTCAAAACGACCCGGACGCATCAGCGCCTGATCCAGAATGTCAGGACGGTTAGTCGCAGCCATCAGGATGACTCCTTTATCCGTACTGAAACCATCCATCTCCACGAGTAACTGGTTGAGTGTATTCTCACGCTCATCATTTCCACCCTGAAATGCATTCCTTCCACGCGCACGACCTATTGCATCGATCTCATCGATGAATACAATACATGGTGCCTTTTCACGAGCCTGCTTAAACAAATCACGTACGCGCGATGCACCTACACCCACAAACATTTCCACGAAATCAGAACCTGAAATTGAAAAGAACGGTACTGCCGCTTCTCCAGCTACTGCTTTTGCTAGAAGTGTCTTACCAGTTCCAGGAGGGCCTACAAGAAGCACCCCTTTTGGAATTTTACCACCCAGCGCTGTATATTTTTTAGGAAATTTCAGAAAGTCAACGACTTCCATCACTTCCTCCTTGGCTTCATCCAGACCAGCCACATCCGCAAAGGTTACAGTTACTTTCGCATCCTTCTCAAAGAGCGTCGCTTTGCTTTTGCCAATATTAAAGATCTGTGCTCCCGGTCCGCCAGATCCACCAGATACTCTGCGCATCATGAAGATCCAAAGTCCTAAAAACAGGAAGATAGGTATCAACCATCCCATGAGTGGACCCATCCAGTTTTCCTTATCAATATAATTGGGGAAAACCTTGTTTCCCTCAGCTACCCGGGTATTGAGATCCTTGATCTGCTCTGCAAATGACTCGGGAGGACCAATATTGAAGATGTAATGAGGTTTGGTCTTACTGAGTGTAGATTCCTTCAGTTTACTATACTGAGGTTTATTTAGGCTTTCTTTTTTGATGTAAATTCTGGCGTCTTTTTTATTGACGACTTCGAGTTTGGCTACATCCCCGGCGGCCACCATTTGTTCAAACTGCTGGAAATTAATCGTATCGGTGGCCATCTCCCCCAAAAACATCAGATTGAAGATGATCAATCCGAGGATGATGCTCCCGTAAATCCAATACGAATTAAAGGTGAACTTGCCACCCGGTTTTTTTTCCTGATTATTATTGTCTTCACTCATGTGAATAATATGTCTAGTATGCTAAAATTTCCTGACCTATGTAACGGATCGCGGACAGGAAGGTTGATGCAATAACGACCAGTAATCGTCTCCGTCAGGACGAAGTGGCTAAAGATTGTGATATTCTATTTTTTCAGCGTCGCTCCAGAGTTGTTCCAGCTCATAAAACCGTCGTGTCTCGGGATGAAATATATGCACCACGACGTCAAAATAATCCATACAAATCCACTTCGCATGCTGAGTTCCTTCTACATGTGCGGGGTAGAGACGCTGCTCATCTTTAAGTCTACGTTCAATATTACTCACAATCCCTCTTACCTGAGTGGTCGAATCACCCTCCGCGATGATAAAATAATCTGCGGGAGCGTCATCGATGGAAGTAAGATTGAGAAGTACTATATTTTTGCCTTTGATATCTGAAATGCAGTCTATGATCAGATCCTGGAGACCGTGGCTGGCCGTTCTTGCCTGAGAGGCTTTTTTACTATTGATCAAATGTTCCTGGTTTTAATGAAAATAGGAAGAAAATGCAACGAAATGCGATTTTTATCCAAATCGTCTAACCACTTCCTATGATATATAATTCAAATGTACGATAATTGTTGTGGTGACTTTGAGTCATCCCCCTCAATTTAACTGGCCTTTAAGGTATTTGATGCAATTACTCCGGTCTTATTCCAGCCTAGACTCCACTAACAGCGAGGCTCATCGTTTGCTGGGCAACAATGAAGCTTACCACGGATTAGCTATCCTGGCTTTTAAACAGACCGAAGGAAGGGGTCAGCATGGCCGTGCATGGCATTCAGAGCCCGGACAGCACCTGGCAATGTCAATCATCATCAAGCCCAATGACATGTCTCCGTCTGAATTACCTGTGCTATCCATGAAAGTAAGTCTTGGAATAGTTCGCGTCATCAACAAGATCGATGCCACCATCCAGCCTAAAATCAAATGGCCCAATGACATCTATGTCAATGGCAAAAAACTGGCCGGTATACTAATTGAAAATAACCTCAGCTCCCATAAAGTCCAACATTGCATCATAGGAATAGGAATGAACGTCAATGAACAGAAGTTTGAAGATTCATTGCAAAACGCAATTTCAATCCGGATGCTCACAAATGAATCTTCAGATATTGTTGACATCGCATCTGCCATTCGTCACGAAGTCCTGACACGGCTGGATATTACCGACATGTCATGGAAAAAAGAATATCACCAATATATTTTCAGTCTCGGTGAAGAGCGCAGTTTTGAAAATAATGTGATGCTCGTCAAAGGTCAAGTAGTCGATGTCGATGATCAGGGCAGACTTTGCATTCAACTGGAGGATGGATCTATTCAGGCTTTCTATTCTCATGAGCTGCGCTGGATCTTATGATGAAAGCAGCTATTCTTACCATCGGTGACGAATTGATGATAGGTCAGATTATTGATTCCAATAGTTCATGGATAGCAGCATGGCTTGATAAAAATGGATGGCAGGTCATCCGCAAACTTGGAGTTCGTGATGAAATCCATCAGATCGTGGAAGGGATGCGGCTTTGTCATGAAGTAGCAGATCTTGTCATTACTACCGGAGGACTTGGACCTACACGCGATGACCTCACAAAAGATGCTTTGTGCGATTATTATGAGTGTGAAAAAATATGGCACGAAGAAACATGGCAGCGTGTACTGGAAATTTTAAAACGCTTTAACCGGGAGCCAACCGAATTACACAAAGTGCAGTGCTATCTTCCTGAAGCAGCTCAGGTGATTCCGAATGATAAGGGTTCTGCACCTGGTATGTTCTTCAAAAGGGATAATCAATTATTAATCGCTGTACCGGGTGTACCACATGAGATGCGACATCTGCTTTCTGAAAAAATGTTGGGGTTGTTGCCAACCGCAAATCCCGTAGAGCATCGATTTATTCGTACGGCAGGTGAAGGTGAGACTACCATTGCTGAAATGATACTTGACATTGAAGATGCATTGCCTCCTCAAATTAAGCTTGCCTATCTGCCTTCTTTCAGCCAGGTCACATTACGTCTATCTGCCTATGGTGATGAATTGATAGATAGTATAAATGATTTTGAAGAAAGAATAATCACACGCCTTGGAAGTCTTGTATATGGAAGAGGAGATACAAATCTTTCCGTAAGCATCGGGAAGTTACTACGGGATCGCGGCGAAACGATTTCAACTGCTGAGAGTTGTACCGGCGGATATTTATCACACATAATCACATCTGTACCAGGCTCATCAGAATATTTCATTGGCTCCGTTGTACCGTACGCATATGAAATGAAGACATCTGAATTAAATATCTCTGCAGAGACATTATTGCAATTCGGTGCAGTCAGTGAAGAAGTCATCACGCTTATGGCAGAAAATGTGCGTCAAAAAATAGGCACCACATGGTCACTCGCCACGAGCGGTATTGCAGGTCCATCCGGAGGCACGCCTCAAAAACCTGTCGGCACAATTTGGATTGCCTGTTCGGGACCTAACGGTACTAAATCAAGATTGTTAAAACTCACCAGGGATCGACTAAGTAATATTGAATACACCGCTATTGCTTGTCTGGTACTGTTGCGAAAATGTATGATGAAGCGTGAAGCGTGAAGCGTGAAGCGTGAAATCTACGGCAGCCGGGAGTCTCCTACATTCAACAAGCACTGGGTTACCAATCTTAAAGAACCGGGTTTGATAACGTTTCACTCCTGATGATTCTGAACAGTACAGGAAGCGTATATCCTTTTTAAAAAGCACATAAAAGTCATACTTCGCCAAATCATATCTTAAAATGGTACATTTGGCGAAATATAAAAAACTATAACTCGCCAAATGTACCAAAAAAGTTGCATATTTGGCGGATTATAATATTGGAAGGCAATGAGTGTGATTGGTAGAGAGCCTGAGATAAAAGTACTGAACGAACTCCTCAGCAGCAAGGAATCAGAAATGCTTGCTATCTATGGACGCCGCAGGGTAGGGAAAACATATCTGATCCGGGAGATGTATCAACAGCAGATTATCTTCGATTGTACCGGACTGTATGAACAACCGCTGAATGTACAACTTCAGAATTTCTGGAATACACTTGTTCGGTCAGCTAAACATCATTCGCGGTCCGATCCGCCCGGGACATGGTTGCAGGCATTTGAATTTTTGCAGGTATATGTGGCGTCGCTTCGTGGGAAGGGTAAAAAGGTTATTTTCCTGGATGAACTTCCATGGTTTGATACTCCCCGGTCAGGATTTTTATCCGCACTTGGAAACTTTTGGAATTCATGGGCGGTGAAACGCAAGGATATCATTATCGTCATCTGCGGTTCTGCAGCTTCCTGGATGATTAAGAAAATCATTAATCAAAGGGGTGGCCTTCACAATCGTGTTACGAGACGTCTTCGATTGCTACCTTTTACACTTAAAGAGACAAAAGCTTATCTGCAAAGTAATCGGGTCAACCTACAGGATTATGATATTTTGCAACTGTACATGGCGATAGGGGGAATCCCATACTATCTGAAATTTGTCAAACGCGGTAAAAGTGTCGCCCAGATTATTGAATTCCTTTTCTTTGATAAAAATGGACCGTTACGGAATGAGTTTGAGAATCTGTATGCATCTCTATTTAAACATTACACGATACATGTAGGTATCATCAGAGCCCTAGCTTCAAAACACAGAGGCCTTACGAGGAATGAAATACTTGGATTCAGCGGTGTAGCCAGCGGAGGTGCTTTTAGCGAATATCTTTTTGAACTCGAAGAATCGGGATTCATTCAATCACAATCTCCCTTCCTCAATATCAGAAAGGAAGTCACCTACCGGCTTAGTGATGAATTTAGTTTATTCTATTTAACTTTTTTGCAAAAGCGCCGAAAGTCATCAGGTTGGGTAGCCCTTGCTACGCACCAATCGTATAAAATCTGGTGTGGTCATGCTTTTGAAAATGTATGTCTGAAACACACCGAACAGATCAAAAGGGATCTTGGTATCAGCGGCATCCATACGGAGGAATCATCATGGGTATTAAAAGGTACCAAAAACCAGGATGGGATCCAGATAGATCTCGTGATTGACCGTGCTGATCAATGCATAAACCTGTGTGAAATGAAATTCTATTCCGGTATATTTGAGATCAACAAATCCTATAGTGAGATCCTGCGAAAGAAAATGAATTTATTCCAGCAGAATACAAAGACACGAAAGAATTTATTCCTCACTATGATTACTACGTACGGGGTTAAGCCCAATGCCAATATGCTGAATTTGGTAAGCCATTCGGTGGAGATTGGAGCACTTTTTAAATGAAGTCAAACTTTGGTTCTCCATAGGATGGAAATCTGGGTCTTTTTATTCTGCTTTGCGCAAATCAGATCTGCATCA
>JALYSC010000211.1 GCA_030855005.1 Bacteroidota bacterium
TCCATATCCCGTTGTGGAATCGCACGACTCAATTGCCAGAGATATTCCCCATCATGTCTTCTGAATCTGTGCTCGAAAAGAAAATCTGTACCATTAGTAATTGCCTCAACCCATACCCGAATATTTTCTTCTCTATCTTCAGGATGTACTATTTGAAGCCAGCCTTCACGGTCCAGATCTTCCGGTGTCAGGCCCGAATAATCGTACACTGACTTATTGTAGTAGTTTAAGTTGCCATTTGGGTCCGCTGTCCAGATATGTTGTGGCATGGAATCAGCCAGCAATCTGAATTTCTCCTCACGCTCTTTTAATTGTTGCTGGTATAATTTTTCCTCCGTGATATCCCGAGCAGTGCCAATTAATTTAGCCGGTTTGCCTTCTTTGTCATAAAATACTTTGCCTCTGCATTCCACACAATGGATGGAGCCATCATTCCATAAAAGCCTTGACTGATAGTGTAATAATCCTGTTTTAAAAGCTTTTTCAAATGCACGATTTCGTATATGTAAATCTTCAGGATGCAAATGGTTTATCAACTGAGCGTGAGTTAATGCTTTATGTTCAGGATAGCCAAGTATTTTCAGAAAACTATTGGAATATATTATTTCACTTGTTATAAGGTCTAACTCATAAGTTCCCATTTCACTCGCATCAATCACTATGTTTAGTTTTTCCGCAGTAATGCACATTTCATGTTCGCTCTCTGCTATTTTTTTTCTTGCAAGTACCTGCAATGTGACATCAGAAGCAGTAGACATAACTCCTGAAATGCTTCCATCAGCTTCACGTATTGCTTCCCATACAAAACTTAAATAAATCGTATCGAGCTGACCATTTCGCAACAGACTAACTTCATACTCGTTTCCAATAAATTTTTCCCCTGTTTGGTAAACACCATCCAGGAGCATTTCGAGCCCTTGCCCTCTTGCATCAGGCATTCCTTCGAAAACGGGTTTATTGATTACTTGCTCGAGAGGTTTACCCCACAACACAAGCATTTTTTCATTGGCAATTTCGACGACATGATTCTCACCCCTGAACACGCAAATAGCAACTGGCGCCTGCAAAAGATTATTGAGATAGCGTCTGTTACTTTCTCTCAACTCTTTAAATGCTAAAATTTTCTCGGTAGTCTCATGGCAAGTGACAAGCACTCCTTCTACAATACCTAATTCATCATAAACGGGACTGTAGCTGAATGTCCAATATACATCCTCAAGGTGTCCGTTGCGATAGATGGGTATCAGTTGGTCTTCACTCAATGTAGATTCACCACCACTTAATACCTGCCTGATTAAAGGCTCAATAACAGTCCAAATTTCGCTCCAGGCGTGGATTGCAGGTTGACCCAGGATGGATGGATGTTTTCCATTTTGTCCCAAGCTAGGGCGGTACGCATCATTATAAAAGCAGATCAATTCCGGACCCCACCACAAAAACATCGGAAACTTAGAATTCAGGACAATACTCAATGTCGTACGCAGACTTTGCGGCCACTCTTCCACAGGGCCCAAGGGCGTCAGTGACCAGTCTTTTTCGCGCGTCAATTGCCCCAGCTCTCCTCCACCGGCAAGAAATTGAATATCGTTATAAGAAAGATTGGCAGACATTATCTGATTTGAGGCTCAAAGTAAGTTTATCCTTTTACATAAGGCCCCCATTTAAGCATTGTCACAACAACAAGTACATGTTACATGATGGGTGTATTACGTAGGGAGTAATCGAGTTTAGGAAGCTCAGATGATGATTTGAGGTCCAGCGGGATTTCAAATGTTAAAACACCTCCCAACCACCTGACTATCAAACCGTTAGACCCTAGTGGCACTACTAGTAGTGCCACTACTCACAAGTCATTGATTTTGTTGGACTTATGAAGTCATTTCAGGTTTCATTTATTGGTGATCCATAACTCATTAAATAACCTGCTTTATTGGAGCCAAATGAGTTTTTGAACGACTTGAAACTGCATTTTAATCATTAAAATATAACAGCCAATGTGAAGTTGATCGACTTGAAGTATACCAATATCTTCCTTGGTCATCACCCTTTTTTCGCTCCAGATGACCTTGCCATCCGCAGTATAGAGAGCAACACTAATTGCTTCATCGAGTTTTTCGGGAAATTGAATATGGATCGTTCCCGAAGCAGGATTCGGGTAGACTTTGATGCGATCGGATATTTTATCGATTGTATCAGAGGAAGGATCATCGATCGCAGTAACTGTGCCGCTTTCAAATGCGCCGATGGAACGGGGAGAAATAAAGTTGTCTCCATTATAATCATCCTCTGGATCAGGTACATCAATTCCACTTCCTACTGCTGGACTTGTAAGTAGTACATCAAAGTTTTCGGCTGCAGTATCATCAAAGAGAGGATCCTGATTAATGATTTGATCCACATCGTCAACCGGGAGATCAGGTCCGTTCCAATTGGGATCATCTGATTGATACCAGAGGTTGTTAGAAAATGTAAAAGTTTCGGGAGCTGTGTTCGGGCCGATGTTACATTCTACATTGACCTGATCATCCATGTAGATTATGTTATTCCTGAATGTATTAAAACCACAAGGAGCAAAGCGGGTTGTATCAACTGTCTCCTGAAGAATGCGGATCACCCAATTTTCAGGCAAGTAGATGGTGTTGTTTATTACCTCCGAATTAATACAACCCACAAATGCAATCGGAGCCTGAGAACCGATAAAAATGTTAGAGTAGACTTTTAGCTCTGCAGCTTCGTAAGGTGCATCAATAGGACGGAAGAATGGGAGTCCTGTTGATCCTCCGAGATTCACAGCGCGCGCCCCGCCGTTTTTAAATTTATTGGCCTCGATGCGGATATTAGCTGTACCACCTTTTGCCTGGATGGAATTGGATCCAAGATTTTCGAAGTGAGTATTGATTATGAGTCCATCATGACAGCCAACCATATCAATGCCACTGCCACCGGATGCACCATTAAAAAAAGTACAATTTCTGATTTCAAAATCATCCAGGCCTGAGAGTTTCAATAAGTCGTTATTTCCGGATGCATTCATATCGCGGAATATACAGTCTTCAAAAATCACATTGTGCGCGGGCGTCTCATAACTGCCACCATCATCGAAATTCACTCCATTGCCGGTCTGATGCTGAAAAATAAATCCCCTGATGTGCAGGTAAGCTGCGTCAGAAAATTGCCATGCATTGCTGCCACCTTCAAAAGTTACTATTTCACCTGGAGCGGCAAAAATGGAAATCCATCCGGCCGATGTACCCTGAAGATCTCCTGAAAAGAGTCCTCCGTTGTAGGTACCAGCATGGACCAGAATCGTCTCACCTGGCACGACATCATCTATTGCATCTCCAAGGGTTGCATATTGTTGTCCTGCCCCAACGTGCAATACCTGTGAGGAAATGATTCCAGAAACCAATAGAAGACCAATAATAAAGAGGAATTGGCGGAGTTTGATGTTAGTGTTCATCAGATAAAAATAACGTATTTCAGGTTTTCATATTGATCTAACTATGTCTCTCGTTTTTTGCACAGATTGTGCAGATATTATTTAAAAATGAATTTTCGCAAACTTAATCTTCAATTCTAATTTTTCTGGGGTCGTTGAGGGGAGTCGAAACGTCCGTATGAGCGGTATGGTTTTCAACGCAGATTGCGCAGATATTATTTAAAAATAAATTAGCACAGATTTGATCCTGTCATATAAACAGTCCTCCGTTCAGAAAGTACGCAAGGCTCTCACCAGGAGTGAAGAATTCTTGGTGCTTCCTTCCAATAGAAAACAGATCACTAATATTTCCTTTTGACAATGCGCTTCCCATTCAGATTCGCAATTACTGGTGCCATGCGAAAGGTAAACGTATCATATTCCTGGATCTCCTTAGGCAATTGATCAAAAGGGATCAGATCCCAATGACATTTTAGATTGTCTTTCAGGAAGATGCCAAGGTGGCGCTCTGTTGGTCGGTCTATCAGAACAAACCCTGCAATATGCTTCTCGGCCATCCACCGATAATGCTCCATTCTTGCAATACGATCCCAGACGTGATCTTCAATCGAATTGAAATCAAGTTCTTCACCATCATTCAATTCAGAAAGATCCGCTCTGACGAAACGCAACTTATAATAAAGATGTCGCGCGGGTATCCTGTTAGAATCTTTTTGAAAATCTTTAAGCCTATCCCATTCCTGATCCATCGTCCCAACTTGAAATTGCGTTTTGGATGCCTGATTTTTTACCCATTCATAATGAATATGCTTCGCTATGAAATCTTCTTCTTTACGATTGTTGACAATGGTGTGTTTATTACAAACTTCAGCATCCATATTTATCAGGGAAATGTTCAGCGCTTTCATTTCCATACTGACATCATCGAAAATGTTCACGAGTGCTGTATTTCTTGGAAGCAATACTTTAATGGGTGGTGTTGAGTTTCTAAAATTTTTGTATTGTCCGAAAGAATTAATATTTGCCAGTCGCTGCACTTGACATTGAGCAAAAAGTTGCTGACGAAGTTTTCTTGCATTATAAACACTTTTCCCATCATCATCCAATGCCACGAAACATACGGATAACTCATCACAAGCCACCGGGCAATCATCACTAAAAAAATCAACGGTTGTTTCATATCTTATATCAACAGCTTTATAAAGGAAAGGATAAAGCGTCCTTATTCGATTTGAAATATAACTGATATCATCAGCTACGACACTGATTTGTGTCTGCCTAAGATTTGCAAAATGATACATCTGTGCTGCTTCGAGGATCAGGTACTCTGCTGCGACATTGTCTCCAAGTATCAAAAGATGGGCAGGAGGATCACCAAGATCTGATACGGCTATAAATTTATCCGGGCTGAAAGTATCAATCATAAAGATGGCTCCCAGCTGATGTATTGAAAATGCATGATAATCGATCTGTGTGGACCCTTTTCGGAATGCATCATTGTCCGGTACAGCTTTCTCGTGAAACTCCTTAAAGATTTTCATAGTGTAGAAATCATCAATATGGATGATGATCTGGAGTATGTTGTCCGCAAGAATTTTTTCAGGATGAGTATTATAGATAGAAGTTACTTTTTGTGCAATTTGAATGTTGACCTTTTCATTATTAGTTAGCGCAAGCAGATATTTTGCATTAAGGACATTGGCTTTATGTAATTCTACTTCATCCGTTGCATTGCCCTGTAATACAATGACTCCTCTTTTCTTTAAATTACTGATGCTGCTGTGATCCAGATTAGATTCAATCAGTACGATATTGACTTTTTCATTTTCATCTTTCAAAAAATCAAGTATCAGCAGTTCAGCTTTTTTGCTTAGACCGCATACGACTACATGATTTTTCCAAAAGCTGATTTTAAAGAGCAAATAGTTTTGATTAAAGGGCTCCCATAAAGCCAGAAAAATACCTCCTGCTGTTAGAGCTGGTGCCACAAATCTGGCAATTTCAAGTGTCCAGGGGATAGGGCCCGGTACGCCCCCGGAATTCAATACAAATAATTGCAGACTTAGATAGAAGCTTGATAACCAATCCGGAAGATTATTATGTAAGATATCAAACTGATAAAAACCAATGGTTCCCAGGATCAGGGAAAACAGAATGAGAATAGGAAACAGCCAGTTAAATTTTTGCAGGAAGCCTATCATCAGGAGTTAATCTTTAGGTGAATCAGTTTGTTTTGACCCAATAGGATACTAAAAGTACAAGATTAGATTTCAAAATGATTTGAAAGCTTTCCTCCTTCAAAAATTCCAGTAACTCACTTGAGGAGTATAACAATCTGGCAGGAGTATTTTTTTTGTTCAATTCCAACCATGCATAGCTGAGG
>JALYSC010000212.1 GCA_030855005.1 Bacteroidota bacterium
GTACAGCAGTAGACAGCTTCGCTGTTGGAGAACCAGATACGCTAATCGCGCAAATTGATAGCTCAGGCACTCTTAATTTATCCTGTGGTGCAAGCAGTGATGGCATTGTCACGCTTGAGATCAGCGGTGGTAATTCGGGTGGATATTCTTTCCTTTGGAATCCAAATGTTTCAACCATTTATCAGGCAGTAAATTTATCTGCAGGACAATACCTGGTTACTGTTACGGATCCAAAAGGATGTTCAGATACAGCTTCGTATACATTGACTTCTCCGCCACCTATAGTAGTGGATTGGCCTGTAGTAGCTGTTCCTGAATGCTTCGGTGATGAAACCTTAATTCTCATCGAAGATGTCACCGGAGGCAATGGCAATTATACTTTCAATATTAACGGAGGTGAGTTACTTAATCTGGGTGATCCTGTCATGGTTCCATCCGGGATTTATATTGTGAGTGTATTCGATGATCGGGGTTGTTCTGCAGATACATCTTATACTGTCATGGAGCCAAATCCAATTTTGGTATCTATTGGTCCTGATGATCCAGTGATTGATTTGGGAGATAGTCTGTTCATCGTTGGATCTGTCGATCAAAGTGATAACCTCATCATTATGACACAGTGGTCGGGTACCGGATCTATGAGTTGTGATACCTGCGCCGGAACATTTGTATATAATGTCGTTCCAACAGAATATGTGTGGACAGTCACTGATGAGAATGGTTGCCAGGGATCTGCAAGCATTCTTGTCCAGGTTGATTACGATAGAGATGTGTTCGTACCTACTGTATTTACTCCGAACAATGATGGTCGCAATGATGATTTCAGGATATATACAGGACCAGGTGTACAGATGGTTAATTACTTCAACATCTATGATCGTTGGGGAAATCTGGTGCACTCAGAAGGTATGATGTTACCCAATCCTACCGGTACCGGTAACTGGGATGGCACCTTTGATGGTAATGCACTCAATCCGGGCGTCTACGTGTATGTCGCCGAAATTGAATTTATCGATAACAACACTAAACTTGTGTTTAGAGGAGATGTGACTTTGATACGATAACTTTCAATCATCGTATCATTTTGAAATAATCATTTTAAGATTACAACGCTGCCTCTCTTCCTTCTTTCCTCTTCACCACATCGATAGGTGAATTGATAGACATATTGATTTGGCATTAGTTGTTCACCTTTATAAGATCCGTCCCATCTGATATCGGGTGTGGTAGAAAAGAAAACAGATCCACCCCACCGATCAAACACTTCGAGTGAAACGAATTGACCCAGGAAAACTATATTACTCAATCCCCAGTCCTCATTGATGTTATCACCATTGGGTGTAAATGCCGTTGGGAAAAAGATTTTATCACAGGTAAGATCACTTGAGTCTGCAACCGTCACGAGCAGTGAGTCTGTTGCCTGACAAAATCCGTAATCGAGTGCAACACTATAAATTGTAGTCACTACAGGATTGAGAATGGGTTGTGCAATATTCACATTACTTACTCCTGTTCCAGGGGTCCATTGCACTGACGGAGCGCAGGTAATAGGCAATCTAACCTGCATTGAAGTGCCTGTAAATAAAATAGTATCCGGTGTCGTGATCTGGTCAATAGGTAAATAAAGCTGCTGGATTTCGAAATTAGCGAGTGCCCTGCTGTAAAATCTTAATTCATCCAATACTCCACGGAAATTCACTTCTCCATTTGCGAGGCACGGACCGCCACCAAGTGTCAGTATACCATTGTTGATAATCTGGATGATAGCGGCACTCGGCCTTAGGTCCACTTGTACTCCGTCATAAAAGAAGAGTAATTCCCGCTGCCGTTTTACAAATACGATATGATGATAACATCGGTTGACAGGTAACCTGTAAGAAGCGCGTGCGGAAAGATCTACCTGCTGTGAGAGCGTAAGTGATAGATCCCGTGTAGTTGGATTGTATCGGAGATCCATAGTGCTATCGATCCCACATATTTCACTTTTAGACAGGATATCCATCGTCTGCGTACCAGTTGGTTCCGGGAGGATAAAAAAGCTAAGGGTAAAATCACTTGCAAATAAGAAATCAAAATTGCCAAGGATCTGCACCGTGGTATTTCCATCAAAACGAAGTCCGCTTCCCTGGACTCCGCATCCACAAGTTGCATTGCCCATGATGATGCCATCTGCCCCGCTACCAGTGTCCTCTGTGGCATCACACGCATCGAAGGAATAATATGCCACGAGTCCATCTGTGGGTTGCGCAACGCACCACCATCCCATGCCTGCAAATAAAATTGTCGCTAGTATCCTGACCATGTAGATTAAACTTATCCCCGGTAATTAATATTTTATGACTTCTAAGTGATTGACTCTCACAAGACTAAGGATCCGAAAAGCATACTTATCGCTTCTTCTTAAGAGGGTGCAAATATAGCCATATCAGGTTCCTCCGGGTGCATTGTGACGGATTGTCCTTTATTTGGCTGTATTGTGCCAGACTTCCCGATATTCGTGCCCTGAAGTTTGAGAACCTGAACTGATACCAAACATGACAGCTCCAAAAAAGGATGCAAATGAATTGAGCTTTTTCGAACACATCGAAGTTTTGCGCTGGCATATCCTGCGCGCGGCAGCTAGTGTCCTGGTTGTTTCCCTGGTAGTCTTTTTCTCCAAAACTTTTGTCTTCCACTATGTAATCCTGGGTCCCACGCATCCTGATTTTGTTACCTATCAGGCTTTCTGTAAGCTGTCTCCCGAATTTTGTTTCTATCCTGAAAAACTCCAGATCATCACACGTGATATCCAGGAACAATTTATCTGTCACCTAAAAGTCTCCCTGTGGCTTGGTGTTATTGTCGCATTTCCTTACATTTTCTTTGAGTTCTGGAAATTTATTCGCCCTGGTTTATACAAGAATGAAATAAAAGCAGCACGTGGCATTGTATTTATCTGCAGTATGCTTTTCCTCACGGGAGTATCCTTTGGTTATTTTATTATCTCTCCCATCGCCATTACATTTCTATCATCGTACAGCGTCAGTCCCGAAGTTGCAAATACGACTACCCTATCTGCGCTGGTCAATAACATGACAATGTTTACATTACCGGTGGGTCTCGTCTTTGAATTGCCAGTGGTGATGTTCTTTCTCGCTAAAATTGGAATTGTATCTTCTGCTTTACTGCGACAATATCGAAGGCATGCGATTGTGATTATTGTCGTGGTAGCTGCTGTGATCACACCACCAGATGCGATAAGTCAGATGATGGTTGCGATTCCATTATATACATTGTACGAAGTGAGTATTATCGTCACTCGACGAATTGATAAAGAACGAGCTGAGGAGGCACTGGATTCAGTAGTGATTCCGAACGAATAATATGGAAAGAGTTTCTTCTCAATTGACCATTTTCATTCGCATCGCACTACCGACAATGTGGCTTGCGACGGTGATCTCACTGTTTGTCTTGCTCACCATTGCAGTACGCGGTAAAGCACAGGTATTCACAAACCCTATCGTCTGGGTTTCTGTGCTGATAATATTGCTCAGTGGATTACTATTTATTTATTTTATTCTCTGGAAAATATACCGCGTGGATATGGATGCACGGCATATCTATGTGAGTAATTATTTTAAAACTTATAAATATCCATTTACCGATGTAGAATCGATTATAGATAGCAGTTTTCTTCCTGGCCGGATATTTAAAGTAACATTTAAGTCAAAAGGAAGTTTCGGGCAACAAATCTATTTTCTGGCCAGCCAAAAATTATGGCTGGATTTTATCAACGAACATCCTGATATGTTTGCCGGAGTGCTCCGGCATCATGCTTAAGTTCGAATACCTGCTTTAGGATTTAGCCTTACGATTGGGCAAATCATTTCTTCCAGTGATATCCCTCCATGCTGAAAAGTATTCCTGTAATAGGTGTTGTAATGGTTGTAATTATTCGGATACAGGAAATATTTATCTTCCTTGGCAAAGATGTAAGTCGAACTTAGATTAGGACGTGGTAATCCACAATCTTCCGGCTTTTTAACGTCCAGGACATCCTTTGGATCATACTGGAGATTCTTACCCATCTTATAGCGCAGGTTAGTAGTTGTGTTTCGATCGCCTATCACCTTCGAAGGCTGCTTCACTCTGATAGTACCGTGATCTGTACCAATAATGAGTTTCATGCCTTGCATCGCCATTTTCCTCAATGCAGCCAACAATGGTGAATTGACAAACCAACTGTAGGTCAACGAACGATATGCTTTTTCATCTCCCGCGAGTTCTTTTAGGACTTCCATTTCTGTACGCGCATGAGAAAGCATGTCAATGAAGTTATATACAATCACGACAAGATCATTGTGCATCAGATCCAGTGCCTTATCTGCAAGATCACGTGCGGCTTCTACGTTGGTAATTTTGGAGTAATGCCATTTAATATCCTTACGGATGCGACGCTGAATTTGTTTTCCCAACAAAGCTTCCTCGTGCATATTCTTTCCACCATCCTCAAAATCCTCAACCCACATTTCAGGATAGTTTTTAGCAATCTCTGCAGGAGTAATGCCAGCAAAAATGGCATTGCGGCTATATTGCGTTGATGTGGGAAGAATACTATAGAAAAAATCTTCTTCTTCCACATCGTAATACTCGGTGATAATAGGCTCAATAATTTTCCACTGATCCCATCGCAGATTATCCAGTAGTACAAATACTACCGGACCTTTATCATTTAATTCAGGAAATATTTTGGTCGCCATCAACTCTGGAGACATAAGAGGACCTTTCTCTTTATCCTTCATCCAATTGACATAATTACGGCCAATAAATTTGGAAAATTCGGAATTCGCTTCCTGCTTTTGCATGGAGAGAATATCCATCATCCCTTCACTGCCTGAAGAATCAATCTTCAATTCCCAGGCAACAATTTTTTTATACGCTGTCGCCCACGTATTAAAATCCAGGCCACTATTTATTTCCATCAGGATATTGCGAAACTCTACCTGGTAATCAGAAGATGTTTTTTCGCGAACAAGCCTTTTGTTATCTACTATTTTCTTGAGTGTAAGAAGGATCTGGTTGGGATTGACTGGTTTGATGAGATAATCATCAATCTGTGAACCGAGAGCTTCTTCCATGATATTTTCAGCTTCATTCTTCGTAATCATTACGATGGGTAATGAAGGCTTAAGTGTCTTTAATCTTCCAAGCGTCTCCAGACCGGTTAATCCGGGCATGCTTTCATCGAGAAAAATGATGTCTATGTCGCCTGCCTTTTCAAATTCTTCAATAGCGTCGTAGCCATTGGAGACAGTTATCACGTGATATCCTTTCTTTTCAAGGAAAAATAGTTGGGGTTTCAGCAGGTCAATCTCATCGTCCGCCCACAGTATTTTGATTTTATCCATATTCAATATTACAATCTTTGAAACATTATGACCTATCCAACGAACCTGCGGTGGCCGATATTTCCTTAAACTTGCCCTATGAACAAAAGGAAGCTCATAAATGATCCTGTCTACGGATTGATTTATATCCGGACACCGCTTCTTTTTGACATCATCGGGCATCCCCTCTTCCAGCGGTTGCGTCGTATAAAACAAACAGGCCTTACACACCTCGTCTATCCAGGTGCCCAGCATACAAGGTTTCATCATGCACTTGGAGCTATGCATCTCATGGGCATGGCTATCGATGAGCTCAGGTCCAAACAGGTTGTCATCTCTGAGGAAGAAGAAGAAGCTGCCTTGTTGGCAGTGCTTTTGCATGATATTGGTCACAGCCCATACAGTCATGCCCTCGAGCGCACGATTATCAGAACTGATCATGAATCTATTGGAC
>JALYSC010000213.1 GCA_030855005.1 Bacteroidota bacterium
GATAAAACAGGTTACCAGCGGACACAATTTACCGTAGAGGGAGAGGTGTATGATGCTGTGTTATTTCAGTCAAATACGAGCTCTCTATTTCCAGAGATAGCCGGATCCAGTATTTTTTTAAGCAGGGCTTATCATCGGGCGTTGGCAGATGCGCCACCGGAGAAAATGGATTTTTGGTATGTGAGAATTGAGGAACAGGGAGTCTTAATAGGGATGCTTTGTTTTCAGGTAGAAGATTTTAATCCAGGAAAGAGTTTACAAAAACATGCACGAGGTAACCTGTTCAAGATTGCACGGTACAAGGTAGCATCACTAATTAATTTCCGTGTGCTTTGTCTTGGTAATACTCTTGTGACCGGTGACTACGGATTTTGTTTCGAAGAGAAAATCGCCGAGCGATTGCGTACACTGCTGATGATGCAGTCGATTGATTGGTTGCTCACTTTAAAACCGTTTCGCAGGATCGGGCTTATTTTCGTTAAGGACTTTTATAACGATATCTTTATTGATCTACCCGATAGCAGTTACTGTAAGAAATATCATTGCATTGATACACAGCCCAGCATGATTATGGACATTCCAACTATGTGGGGTGGATTATCAGGTTATCTCGATGCATTAAAATCAAAATACAGGGTACGGGCCAGGAAGGCTTTAAGTGTTTCTGCAGAACTAGAGAAAGTGGAATTGTCCCTGGATGAAATTAAATCCACGGAGGAGATATTGCATAGTTTGTATCTCAATATCGCCGAAGATGTTGGATTTAATTTATTTACGCTTTCGAAGCAATATTTTAGTTCACTTAAGCGGCAGTTGGGAGATCGTTTTCATCTGTGGGTATATAAGGACAATGAAGAGATCATTGGTTTTTATACAGTGTTTGAAGATGGTGATATTCTTGACGCACACTTTTTAGGTTATAATCCTGAGGATAATCACACATTTCGCCTTTATCTAAGTATGCTTTTATCAATGATAGATTATGCTGCGTCAAATGGATTCAGACAATTGCAATTATCCAGGACAGCGACAGAAATCAAAAGTAGTGTGGGGGCTGAGGGAATTCCCATGTGGGCTTATCTCAGGATTCCCAATAGAGTTTTGAATAATTGGTTGCCATGGGCTTATAGTTTCTTTAAGCCTGAATTGGGGTGGGTGGCAAGGGAGCCCTTTCATGAAACATGATTCGTGAATCGTCAGTCGAAAATCGTTGGTTTAGTCAGTGGTTAGTAGTCAGTGAAAAATTTGTGAGTCGTGGGTCATTGGTTATTTCTTTTATGTTACTCCGTGATTTTTCCTTTTGAAATGAAATGCCTGAAGGGCCGTCATACATCAGCCGTGGGTGCCGCCCACGGATTAGGTGCAACCCCCGGATCGAAATCAGTATTGAAACGAAAGGCCTGAAGGGCCATGAAATGTAATCCTTGGGTTCAGCCCAAATGGAATGAAATCAAAAATCAAGACCCCAAAATCAAAAATAAAAGAGTTCGTTGGTCCAGGTTTTCGGAGGAAACAGACTGATTTTGTAGTAAAATGTGAATATACTACTGTATTAATATAATTATTAATATGTATTTAATTGTAGGCTAATAGAATATGCTATTTTTAAGCCATAATTAATCCACCATTTTTACCTTCTAAACCAACCTCTTTTTCCCCAGTTTCATCTTTCTATCTTTGAACCCTTAAAGTCATTACCAGCAACATTTCATGGAAGAATTATCAAAGCGATATAACCCCTCCGATATCGAAGACCGATGGTATCAGCATTGGATGGATTCAGGATATTTTCATTCGGAGCCGGATGACAGACCTGCTTTCAGCATCGTCATTCCGCCGCCTAATGTGACAGGACAACTTCATATGGGCCATATCCTAAATAATACCATCCAGGACACACTTATCCGAAGAGCACGACAGGAAGGAAAAAACGCCTGTTGGGTTCCGGGCACAGATCATGCATCGATTGCTACTGAAGCCAAAGTAGTCAACCTGCTACGCGAAAAAGGAATTAAGAAATCAGATCTCACTCGTGAAGAATTTTTAAAGCACGCGTGGGAATGGAAAGAAAAATATGGAGGCATCATCCTTCATCAGTTAAAAAAACTCGGCGCATCATGTGATTGGGAACGCACCGCTTTCACTATGGATGAGGTACGATCTGAAGCCGTCATCAATATTTTCATTGACTTATTCAGAAAAGGAAAATTGTACCGCGGCAAAAGAATGGTCAATTGGGATCCTTCCGCTCAAACAGTATTATCTAATGAAGAGGTGTTATATGAAGAAGAGAAAACTACATTATATAAAGTACGATACCAGATAGTAGGATCAGAAGATTGGATTACAATCGCCACTACCAGACCTGAAACAATTTTGGGTGACACGGCTATTGCGGTGCATCCGGAAGATCCAAGATATCAGCTACTACATGGGCGAACAGTTATTGTTCCATTAATCAACAGAGAAATTCCAATCATTGCAGATGCTTATGTTGATCGTGAGTTTGGAACTGGTGCATTGAAGGTTACACCGGCCCATGATGTCAACGATTATGAAATCGGGCTGCGTCACAAACTGGATATTATTGATGTGTTAAATCCGGATGGAACGATGAGCGAAGCAGCGCAACTTTACATCGGTTTTGATCGTGATAAAGCCCGCAAGGGAATGTTCAAAGCATTGGATGCTGCGGGACATATAGTCTCCACAGAAGATCTGATTCATAATGTCGGTCGATCAGAAAGAACGCGGGTAGTTGTGGAGCCACGATTATCACTTCAATGGTTTGTTGACATGAAATCGATAGCTGAGCCCGCACTCAATTCAGTCATGGATGGCGAGATTTCATTCTATCCGGAAAATTTGAAAAATACATATCGTCACTGGATGGAAAATATCCGTGACTGGTGTATATCACGACAATTATGGTGGGGCCATCAGATTCCTGCCTGGTACCTGATGCATGAAGGTGAAGAATTAGTATTCGTAGCAACACACGAAGATGAGGTACTTCGCGAAGCAAAAAATAAAACGGGACGTGTTGATCTCCAGATCAAAGATCTTCGACGTGACGAAGATGTACTCGATACATGGTTTTCATCATGGTTATGGCCTATCAGTGTATTCGATGGATGGCGCAATCAAAAAGAAATTGATTATTACTATCCGACTAGTGTGTTAGTCACCGGTTGGGATATCATTTTTCTTTGGGTGGCACGGATGATTATGGCGGGTTATGAATGGAAGGATCAGAAACCATTTCAGGATGTTTATTTCACCGGAATGGTTAGAGATAAACAACGTCGGAAGATGAGTAAGCAACTAGGTAATAGTCCAGATGCTCTCGAATTGATTGAGCAGTTTGGAGCTGATGGTGTACGATATGGAATTATGGCTTCTGCACCGGCAGGTGGGGATATTCTATTTGATGAAAAGCTTTGTGAACTCGGACGGAATTTTTGCAACAAGGTGTGGAATGCATTACGACTTGTAAAGTCATGGGATATCGATCCTTCGATCATGCAGGATGATGGCAGATTACTTGCGATCGAATGGATTCATTCACGATTGAAGGAAGTGAATACAGAGCTGTCAGAACAATACCAGCAATATCGACTTTCTGAGGCAGTGACCAAATTGTATTCTTTTGTATGGGATGACTTCTGCAGTATTTTTCTTGAAATCATTAAGCCTACTTTTGGAGAAGCATCGGATCCAAAAAGTTATCATGCTACCGTAGCGGTCTTTGAAGAGATTTGCAAACTCCTACATCCCTTCATGCCTTTTATTACTGAAGAAATCTGGCATCAACTCAAAAACAGAATGCAGGGGGATGATTGCATGATGACCCTTATTAATGAAAACAGTGGCCAGGTTGATCAGCGTGTATTAAAAATTGTTAACCATATACTGGAAGTTAAAACCTCTGTTCTCGAATTGAGAAATCAGTATCAACTTTCTCCAAAAGAAACTATTCAATTAGTACAACCAGGAGATGATGACTTGCGCACGTTATGGACATTACCGGGAGCCCGCTTTATTTTGGAAAAATTATCCAATTCAACTTTATCCGAAGGTGTAAATGAAGGAGTTGCTTTTATATCAGGTAAATATCAATACTATGCGACCCTCAACATTGTCATTGATAAAGAAGCAGAGCGGAAAAAGATGATGGAGGAATTGGAATACTACCGTGGCTTTATACTCAGTGTTGACAAAAAGCTGAGCAACGAAAAATTTGTCGCCAATGCATCAGCCGATGTTGTGGACAAAGAGCGTCAGAAAAAAGCAGATGGTGAATCTAAAATCGAACAGCTCCTGAAGAGTATTGAAATGTTGAATTAAATGGTTTAGATATCTTAAATCATCTGCAAAGCGAAGTATGCTACTCAGTAATCAACTCATGCGCAAAATATTGATGGTCACCTTGATCATTTGCTGTTTGCATGTTTTTGGTTCAGCGCAATATGAGATTAAGGCATTACCCAGATGGATGGTGGGAACACATTTAAATTTCATGATTCCTCAGGAACCACTCAATACTTTTTTGAAAGATGATCGTGTCGGGTTTATGATTGAAGCTCAGTACAGAGTGCAATACAATAAACCATTGTTGGCAGGGTTGTATTATGGTGAAACCGGATTAAGCCAATATTCATTTAGGTACACGACCAGCGATGGCATTGATATCAAAGAAAGAGCCAGAACCCGTCGACTTGAAGCAGGCATCACAGCAGGGTTTTATCCTGAGATTAATTGGTTGTTTCAGCCGTATCTACAGGGACATGCTGGTTTAGCTTTGTTTCAAACTTCCTCCATTCTAAAGGATACAGATTCACAAGACATAGTGGATCGAATACCGGAAAATTCTTCATATGTTCCGGCCTATGGACTGGATCTGGGAATTCATATTGTACCTAATATTTGGTATTTGAGAGGTGATGTCAGAATTGGCTTTGCAGGGAATACTAGTGCGTACTATTTGTTACTTGACGAAGAAAATAAGGACACAATCGGTTTTCCGATCGATTATTTTATTACTCATTCATCTGCAGGAAAGTGGCTGAAAGTTTCGGTTGGATTGAGTTATTTATTTTAGTACGACATTTTTTTTAATAATTGCCTATACAGGTTGATTGAGACCAACCGGCAATACCTTTTATTTTTACATTATGATAGAAGATCAGGAATCGGAACTGGAGTTTGAAGGCGAAGAAGGGCTATATGAGCATCATCGATTCCTAGCGCCGGCAGGTCTCACCCCTATCCGGGTTGACAAATACATTCAAATCAAACTGGAAGGGATCTCACGCAATAAGATTCAGAATGGCATCAGAGCGGGGGCTATACGCATCGATGATGAAGCAATTAAGCCTAATCATAAGATCAAGCCGGGCCAGACAATTACCATTCTGCTTCCAAAGCCACCTGACCTTAGTGAGAAAGTAATACCGCAGGACATACCTCTGGATATTCGATATGAAGACGCAGATGTAATGGTTATCTACAAGCCACCAGGACTTGTGGTTCATCCAGGTATAGGTCACGATAGTGGTACCCTTGTCAATGCACTTGCATTTCATCTCCAAAAAAGTGTTATGCCTGTGATGGCTGGTAACTCTCCGGATCGTCCGGGATTGGTGCATCGAATTGATAAGGATACATCTGGCTTGATGGTGATTGCTAAAAATGATTATGCTATGACCCATCTGGCAAAACAATTTTTCGACCATTCCATTCATCGGGAATATAATACGGTAGTGTGGGGGAGTCCTGATCCTCCGGAAGGAACCATTGAAGGAAACCTAGGCC
>JALYSC010000214.1 GCA_030855005.1 Bacteroidota bacterium
GTAATGGGAACATCCGCTAAAGTAGAAATCATAAAAAAGTCATTGATTCCATCTCCATTCGGTGAAAATGTATTCGGTATATAAATTCCGCACTTGAGGTGGGTAACACGTAAGGACGTATCAAGCCTGCAACCTGTTTCATCAGATATGTGCAAATAATAATTTCCTGCTGCGAGGTTTGAAAAAACATTATTGTCAGGGCTTCCTATATTATCCATTAATGACGTGACTAAACCGGTACCGCCTGACACCTCTATTATTACACTACCATTGCTAATTCCACAATCACCTGGGATCGCCTCCAGATTTTCCAATAATAAACCAACGGAAGGAGCAATTTGAAAATTTGCACTCGCCGTGCATCCCATTGTATCCGTTACGATTACTTCATAAGTACCGGCGGCGAGGTCAGTAAGTATTCCTGAAATTTGCACCGGTAATGAATTGAATATATAACTAAGCTGTCCACTTCCTCCGCTTGCTTCAACTGCCACGGTTCCATTTTTTAATCCACAGGAGGTGGGCTCAGTTATTAAGTTGGTTATTACAACTGGGATACCGCTTGAAATAGTGGCTGTCGTTGTATCTCTGCAACCATTGAGATCTTCAGCTATTACTGTAAAATTCCCTGGAAGTAGTTGTTCGAATACACTTTGTGGTTGAAATAAAATTCCATCAATAGAATAATTGACCTCCGTTGTAAAATTTGAGAAAATAGTAATAGATCCTTCGTTGTCATCACACAATGCTGATGTTACCTTGACACTATCAATCGATACTGTAGGTACGGGGATAATTTCTAACATATCACTCGCCTGACATCCATTGGCATCTTCGACAATTACATCATACAACCCGACTGGTAGATTTTCAAAAAATGAACTCGTTTGAAATGTTACTCCATCAATTGAATAGGTGAGTGTAGTTGTAGCGGTAGCCTGAATATTTATGCTTCCGTTTTCATTGCCACAAGTTGTATTTATTCCTGTGACATTAGTAATCATAGGACCATTCAGATTTGTGAGCATAATGGATAGAGTATCGGTGCATCCATTTTCATCCGAAGCCTTCAGTAAATATTGCCCGCCAGGTAAATTCGAAAAGGTGGAAGAACTTTGAGGTACGCCCCCATTTATTGAATACAAAACAGCCCCTGCATTTCCAATTACTGTTGAAGTCAATGAGCCATCATTTCCATTACAAGAAGGTTCAATCCCAATTACAGTATCAATTTCAAAATCGGTAGAACCTAAAAACTCATAAGTACTGGCACCACCACCTGCCTGGATATCGAGATTGCACACAAGTTCCAATGACATGTCTGTAAAATTGATCAGATAAATTTCTGATGTCCCACTTGATAAAGCATAACAATTTATACTATCGCAACCTGCTGTATAAGAAACAATACCAAAAACTTCTCCCTGAATATTACCATCAACCACTACTGAGCTATTCGGTGGATTGGCAATGTCGATTTTTACAATACGGTCATTTTGAACAGCTACATAAAGTCCACCTTTATAAAATGTAAGATCACCAGTCGCTCTGTATCCAAAATCACCGAGATAAGTTGCCACGTCAGCAGATTTATCATACGTCCACAATTCACCTTCATCACCTGTTGTATAGATGATGCCCTCAGCCGATGTAGTAAGTGAATTATAAATCTGACCTCCAAAATCATGAATGTTATTTGTATTTCCTGTTAGTGTGTCAATTTCGAAAAGGAGCCCGTTATTATTCACTCCATAAAATGTACCATCCGGATGAAATGTAATATCAGTGAGAGGTCGTGGGAGATGGACTACCAATTCATATTGACACGTGACAATATCAAGTCTGAATATATCTTCTGTATTTGTACTCAGATAGATCACCTGTGCCTGCAGATGAAATGTCATACTAATGAAAACAATTGTACTTATAGCAAGACCTCTCATCATTTATGTATCGATCTTGATTTACCGATAAAAAAATCCGGATAATCTGTAATAATTCCATCTACTCCCCAGCCAATAAGTGTGTCAGCTTCTTCTACAGAATTGATTGTCCAGGGAATTACGCTGATCCCTTTTTCATGAAGTAATTTTACATCCTGGGAGGTAAGTAATGTGTAGAGAGGACTATAGATATCCGGCACAAAGCTCAGTCGTTCGAGATTTTTATTAATTTTCTTTCCGCTTTCCACGAGAAAGGCAATTTTAAATTTTCGGCTGCTGGCTTTATATAACTCCTCCAGAATATTGACGTCAAAAGATTGAAGAGTGGTTTGGTCTTCAATCCCGAGTCTTCGAATTTCATTGATTACAAAACCTGCAAACACATCGGGTTTTGGAAAATAAACTCCATATCCTTTGGGATCAGATTTGAGTTCAATATTGAAGGCGGGTGCGGAATATTGGTTTTCACTTGCAAACCTAAGGACGGATCGAACTACCATCTTCAGGGTGGGTTTGACGACATTCACTTTATGCTGGTTAGGAAATCCTTCATGCAGACGCATTCCACAATCATAGGTCTGAATTATAGGATAAGGCATTTGATAAATGTTCAGGCTTTTTTCTTCCTTTTTAGAAACAGGTTTACCGTCCGGATGTGAACAAATGATTCCAGACATATAAGGTTCATGAGAGACCACAACCTCACCATCGCCTGAGATAACCACGTCCATTTCCAGCGTGGTGGCGCCTAATTCAACAGCTTTCAGGAAAGCTGGCATGGAGTTTTCAGGCATCAGGCCACGGCAACCCCGATGACCCTGTATATCAAGGTGCGACTGAGCATCCGCGGGTATTACACACAACATAGAAAGGAGAAAATAAGCCACACATAAAGGTTTTTTCATATGAGTACAAGATACAACGATAGATAGATATCTTAGCCCCGACTAAAACAGGACGATGAAAAAGATCTATGGTGGCAAACTCATCCAGCCGTTAATGGCTGCGGCGGTTTTCCTGATCCTCAGTGTGATGTATTTCCTTCCGCAACTACAGGGTAAGGTCTTACAACCATCAGATACACTTTCGGGACAAGCCATGATGCATGAAGCCATCGTCTGGCAGGAAAAGACAGACCGAACGATGTTGTGGACCAATTCCATGTTTGGAGGTATGCCTACCTACCAGATGAGTGCTCCTCAGAAGAACAATCTGACCGGATGGATCAATAAAGTACACCAGTTTTTTATTGAACGTCCTATTGGATATTTCTTCGCAGCGATGTTAGCATGTTATCTCGCATTGCTTTGTCTTGGTGCAGGACACTGGCCATCCATGCTGGGTGCGGTTGCCTTTGGATTAACTACCAATCAGCTATCACTATACGAGACGGGTCATATGAGTAAGTTTATGACCATAGTATATAGTTCATATATTATTGTTGGAACCATACTTACTTATCAGCGAAAGTACCTTGTCGGGGCCATTCTGTTTGTACTCGGGATGGGATTGAGTTTGTTTAACAATCACGTCCAGATGACCTATTACCTGGGCATATTTCTGATGGTGTATGTCATCGTAATGTTCATCCTATCAATTCAGCGAAAAGAACTACCTCATTTCTTTAAAGCCTCAGCTATTTTATTGGCGGGTGTACTTGTTGGTTTGGGATCATATGCATCCAAATTGTGGACTACTATAGAGTTTAGTGCTGATACGATGAGGGGTGGGCCTGTTTTGGAAACTCCTGTAAATCCTAATGCAATATCCGGAGAGAAAGGACTGGACTGGGAATATGCCATGCGATGGAGTAATGGAGTGAAAGATCTCATGGGTACGTTTATTCCACGTGCTGCCGGAGGCAGTGGATCAGAAAGATTATCAGCAAATTCTAAAGTGGCAATTGATTTAAAATCGAAAGGTGTTAATCCTGATTTTGGTATGCCATTATATTATGGCGATCTGCCTTTCACTTCAGGGCCATCCTACTTCGGTGCTTCAGTATTGTTCCTTTTTATTTTCGGACTCTTCTACATGAAGCGCTCTCTGCGTTATTGGTTTATTGCAGCGGTATTACTTTCCTTATTAATGTCGATGGGAAAAAACTTTTCTATTCTGAATAAGGCGATGTATGACTTGTTGCCAATGCTTAATAAATTCCGGGCACCCAGTTCGATATTAAGTGTCACTGCTTTATTAATTCCTATTGGTGCAGCGCTTGGACTCGGAGGATTTATGAAAGGACATCAGAAATCTTTTGTGCGTCCTATCTGGATTGCACTTGGTATAGTAGGAGGCTTGTGTTTATTGACGGCCATCCTTGGTCCCTCCATGATGGATTTTACTGGTCAGGGTGATGAGAGGCTTGCAACTCAGGGCTGGAATCTCGATGCATTGAAAGCCGATCGAAAATCTGCATTAACGGCTGATGCATGGAGATCATTGATATGGGTTGTATTATGCAGCGCAGTGATCTGGGTATATCATCAGGGTAAAATCAAACAGTGGCTTCTCCTCTCTGGTCTTGGTTTATTTATTATAGCAGACTTGTGGGCAGTAGGCAGGCGCTATATCTCATCTGATGATTTTATTACAAAAAAAACTGCTGATGCTTTCTTTGATCCAAGAGATGTAGACAAGCAAATTCTTGCGGATCCTGATTTATATTATCGTGTACATGACCTGACGATAGATCCATACAATAGTGCAATGGCATCCTATCTGCATCATACTGTTGGTGGATACAGCCCTGCAAAATTCCAGCGTTATCAGGATTTGATTGACAGATATCTTGGAAAGGGTAATCAGAATGTGTTCAACATGCTGAATACAAAATATTTTATCATTAATGATGATCAGAAAACTCCTGCCGTTCGCACCAATCAGGGTGCTTTTGGGAATGCCTGGTTTGTAGATAATATTCAGATCGTCAATTCCAATACTGACGAACTCAATTCACTCGATAGCGCTGACTTGTTATCCAATGCTTTTGTTCATAAGGATTTTGCATCTGCACTTTCAGGATTTGATCCGAGCAAAGGCGGTACTATTAAGCTAAGTGATTACACGCCTGATCAGTTAAAGTATAATGTATCAGCTCCTTCAGAGCAACTGGCAGTATTTTCTGATATATGGTATGGTCCTGACAAAGGATGGCAGGCTTATGTCGATGGAAAAGAAGCTCCGCATATCAGGGCTGACTATGTATTAAGGGCGATGAGAATACCAGCAGGAGATCATGTGGTAGAATTTAAATTCAATCCTACATCGTATCACACCGGAGAAATAATTTCTTTGATATTCTCTCTGATTATTGTTGCTGCATTGCTTTTTGGAATCTACAAATGGTTGATCACACCACCTGCAATGTTGCCGGTACCGGTCGCGGATGTGGTAAAGATGAAGAAAACAATTTCTCCGAAGAAAAAGAACCGATAACCTGCATGATTTCTTTTGCTATCATAGGTTACGGTAAGATTGGAGAGCGCCATGCAGAAGTCATCTCTCAGCATGCGGATGCAAAACTGATTGGGGCCTATGATATCAAGGAGGATCGGATGGAGGTTTTTGAAAATAAATATCCGGGATTACGATACTATACTTCATTGGAACAATTACTGGATGATCCAAACCTGGACATCATTGTAATCTGTACTCCTAATAATACTCATGCACAGTTATCCATAGAAGCACTGCAGGCGGGCAAAAATGTCCTGGTAGAGAAGCCCATGGCAATTCGCAAAATTGATTGTGAGAATATGATTCACATGTCATTGAAAACGGGTAAGTCATTATTTGTTGTAAAGCAAAACAGGTTTAATCCACCAGTCCAGGCAG
>JALYSC010000215.1:0-4571 GCA_030855005.1 Bacteroidota bacterium
TTTATTTTAAGAAAAATTCATCACTTACCATAGGGTGCAGATCCTTTCGATTTTCTAAAAGATGCCTAAACTTTTATCAATACAAATGGAGACACTTGCCAGCAAGTGATCGACTCGCCATTTTCAAATCCTGCGATAGTGAGTGCCGATAGGAATACAGTTACGATCAAAGGATTCAACCAGCTGGGACGGGAAAGTATTGATCCAATGCTCAACATTTCTTCGCCAAAAAGAAACGTCCTCTTTCTGGACTTCACTTCCAACTAGCCCGAACTGTTGAGAAGATTCAGACTCGATAAATTTTAAGTCTGTCATTGCCTTCATAAACCGAGTAATCTCTCCGGACTCACTATTATTAGTTCATTACCTCACTTTTAGATATTTTTAACGGATTACTCATCTATCAAACACGATAATGAAACTGTCCTTCTCCCAGGTTCTATCTCCTGTTGCCTTCGTCCTGCTTGTCCTGCCGCTGCATGCTCAATGGCAAAGACAATATCCCCTCGAAAAACTTGAAAACATCCTCGACATCGATGTCCACGATGACGGTTATGGATTTGCAGTAGGTGCGAATGATCTGCTATTGCGACTTGATGAATCAACCCAAACGTGGAAACTTCTTGATGGATATGGTCAGGGATGGCGCTTTGAGGCTGTTGACTATTTAAGCGGTTCAGGTGGTCAGGTAGCTGTTGCCGCCGGTGACGGGCTAATCCTCACTATCAATCAAGGAGAACAATGGGATGAGATTGCAGGAGCACCTGCAGGGATAAACACTATAAAACTTTTTTCACCAACGCATCTTATTGCTATTGCTGATGCAGGCGCATATGAATGGGAAAACGAAACCTGGACTGACCTGGAGATCAATGCACCCGTTAGCCTGAAAGGTGGTTTCATTTATGACTACGATCACATATGGGCATTCACATTTGCAACCAACCCTGCAATATATTACACTACTAATGGCGGGGATTCATGGAACACGAATCTTGATATTGCTGATACTGATGTTGTAAGTTTTTTTGATGCTGTGAATGGCGTAGCAACAGACGGGAGAAAAGTTTACACCACAGTCAATGGCGGTGTCAAATGGGATTTAATTTCTACCAATGCCATTCATAATACATCTAATGATATTGCATTCGGGAGCAGTGTAAATGTGCTCATGGCAGCTACCCTCAATGCAGATCCTGCTCACTCTATTAATGGCGGTCTTAGCTGGACACAATTATCCACTGATCAAATTAGTGACCGTAGTTATTCGATTGCAAGTTTGTCTGATAGTGAATTTTGGTTGGGTAATGACCTCACCAGCATACTACATACTGCAGATGCAGGACAGATCTGGGAAGAACGATCAGGTCCTGAACGTAATATCATCAATGATGTATTTTATCCAACACGTGCCATCGGATTTGGATTGGGAAATAAAGGCATGCTTGTACGCACTGAAAATGGCGGAGCATCCTGGGATGAAATTTCTTTCGGATCGCGCAATCATTTTGCCATGCATGGTACTTCTCCTGATAATCTATGGATGGGCGCAAGTCAGCGCATCCTGCATTCCACCAATCAGGGAGATAGCTGGACAGAATCACTGGCTTTAGCCGGCGGAAATGTCAATGACATATACGCTGTTTCAGATCAGCGCATTATTGCAGCTGTTACCTCTGGGATTGTGTTAATTACTAACAATGGAGGTATAAATTGGGATACTGCATATAACGCAGGAGCTTTATTACGCTCCATTGCAAAAATAGATGATCAGCGATACATGATCACGGGCTTCAATGGCACCATCATACGAAGTGAAGATCAGGGTCAGACATGGGTTCCGATTGCAACACCTGATGCTACATTGCAATATGAACAAGCTTATTTTCTGGGAGGAACCGGATGGCTGGTCACTTCCAGTTTTAAAAACCAAATGTGGAGTACACATGATAATGGAGATACCTGGATTCCAATTAACCTGCCGATAGATAGGTTTTGGGATGGTGTATATTTTATGTCTCAGGATACAGGTATTATAGTTGGACGATCCAGTACTGAAGGCCGCGCTTATATCACTTTTACCGGTGGCACCACTTGGACTGCAGCATATATCACTTCATTTCCATTCTATGGTGTCACAGGATTTAATCATCCTAATGGTACTGCGTGTATCTATGGTGTTGGAAGTAATATTGAAGAGCTATTGTATTGCACATCATTTCCCGGCATTACAGATCTGACTGGAGATGCTTTTCCATGCGAACAGGATACAGTGCCATTTTTTGTTAGTGGCTCTAACATAGAATTCTATCATTGGTCACTTCCTCCAGGTTGGACCATATTGGGAAATGAAGATTCAAATCACATACAGGTAGTTGCCGGGACCACCTCAGGTTTTATTTCTGTAGTGGGATCAAATGAATGTGGAGAAACAGGAGCCCTTAGTGTTAGTGCCGCGCCTGATCTGTTACCTGATATTTTTGAACTTCAGGGTGATGCACAGCCATGTGCCGGTGAGCTTACTACATACACGGCAATCGAATTGAATGTAGATAACTTTTCCTGGACTTATCCAAGCGGGTGGACCATCATAGGCGATAAAGATGAAGGTTTTTTGAGCATAATCGCCGGAGATGCTCCCGGTGTTATTTCAGTCATTGGAACTAACCAATGTGGAAGTACACAGGAGTTTGTTTTCAATGTCAACCCATTTATTATTCCGGAAGTTGCTACCGAATTGGTAGGCAGTATGCTTACACTTTCGGAGGATGCATTCCAATATTTCTGGTTTGTTGATGGAGTTGAGATTCCTGGTGCAACAAGTGCCACATTCGTTCCCATTGTCAATGGTACTTATTCATGCATGGTCACATTTGGAGCAGGCTGCAGTACGATGTCTACTCCTCTATTTGTTATGCTTACAGCAATCGATCAGCCAGCTATAGAAAACATCCGTTTATATCCGGTTCCTGCCGATCATAGTGTGACAGTTACAGGAATGTCATCCGTGTTTGACTATCGTATTGCTGATCTGACGGGAAAAATAATTTTATCAGGAACAAGCATTGATAACAAAGTGAATGTGCGTGATCTATTGACCGGAATGTATTTATTGGCTGTAGAGGTTGAAGGAAAAACTGTTTATCTAAAATTCGTGCGCAAATAAACGGGCACTGATCATTGCCGGGATATTTTTGACCTTGCCCGCTGTAAACGAAGGGTGATCACATACCGTGAAGGACATCACTTTCTAAACTCATTATGAAAGAATTCTTATCTCAACCGTGGCCATGGTACATAGCAGGCCCTGTCATTGGACTAATGATACCGGCACTATTAATATTGGGCAATAAACCCTTTGGGATCTCATCATCGCTTAAGCACATCTGTGCGGCGTGCTTTCCTGGCAATATTGCTTTCTTCAAATATGACTGGAAAAAAGAGAGCTGGAACATCGTTCTGGCTGCCGGTATTTTGGCAGGAGGAGTTGTAGGGGGTATACTATTTGCAAATCCAAATCCCGTTGCCATATCACCTTCCACCGTGCAGGATCTTGCGGCATTAAATGTGATGCATGATGCAGGTCTTCATCCCATGTCAATATTCAACTTTGCTTCACTACTCACTTTAAAAGGATTTATCCTAATTGTAGTTGGAGGTTTTCTCGTCGGGTTTGGAACCCGATATGCAAATGGCTGTACATCGGGTCATACCATTATGGGTATATCAAATCTGCAATTGTCATCGGTTATCGCCAGCATATGTTTTTTCATAGGTGGACTTGTGATGACCTGGTTTTTACTTCCTCACATTCTTAACTTCTGATCATGAAACTGATTAAATATTTTGTGATTGGCATGATCTTCGGATTTGTCCTCGTCAAAGCTGAAGTGATATCCTGGTATCGCATCCAGGAGATGTTTCGATTTCAGTCTTTCCATATGTATGGCATCATCATGTCAGCTATTGTGATAGGGATCATTTCTATTCAACTCATCAAGCGACTCAACGTAAAAACAATAAAAGGTGAAAGCATAGTAATCGAACCCAAACCTTTCAACAAAGGGATCATTTTTGGAGGATTGATTTTTGGATTGGGATGGGCGATGACAGGAGCATGTCCGGGTCCGTTATATGCATTGGCGGGTGCTGGAGTCCCAGTGATGTTTATTGGACTGATAGCTGCTGTTGCAGGGACGTGGGTGTATGGTTGGATGAAGGAGAAGCTTCCACATTAGATTGCGGATCTGGATGCTGATTTAGGATTGATTTAAAATCCATTCCCCAGGATTTTAAATGGACGTACGCGATAGCGACGTAAATTTAAAAACAGGGGACTCGCACACGGTGCGCTGGGGTCAGCGGATTTTAGATTTGGGATATATCATTGCATTTTAATACAGGTAAGTTATAGTCGACAGTGTATCTCACGCAGCGGCTCAGAGAACACAGAGTAGATTTAATGATTAAACACTGATTCTCCCGACTCAACTCTCAACTCACAACTCACAATTCACGCCTTACGAATCCCGAAATTTTCTATATTTGACTACCCCTCCGAAAATCATTTT
>JALYSC010000215.1:4602-5772 GCA_030855005.1 Bacteroidota bacterium
GCCCATCACCCCCTCATTCAACAACGAAACATCAAATCAATTACTATGAAGCGCAAAGAATTCCTACGACTTGGAGCCATCGCCGCATCGATTGGCCCTTTGGATTCCATCTTCTCTACCACGAAGAGCAGGATCAACCTGGCGTCCATCCTCGATCCACAGGATTTAGGCAAAGTAAGTTCGGCCGTCCAAACTGATTTTACAGAAGTAATGATGTGGATGTCCAAGACTGGCTGGCTCGCCTATCTGTCCGCCACTTTCGGAGTGAAGCTGAATGGGACAGGAGAAGCTCTTCGCACAGAATTATTGAAAGAAATCGATAAATCGCGCCTCAGTAAACTAACCAGTGATCTCACCGCAGGATTTGATGACTTCGCAGGAATGCATGCTATCAAACCAGGTTTCCCCAGCTATAGTCTGCTTTATCATGCGCTGGCTAGTCCACGTGTGAGACCTGAAGGTGTCACTGCATATCCTGATCTGGCTCAGCTCGATGCTGTTGAAAATTATATCTATGCCCTTGCAGGCTGGGATGATCTTAAAAGCAATTATGGAGTAACGACTGATGCCGATCTGGTCCTGGCAGTCTTTGCATATGAATATAGACCTGCATTTAAAACACCTCATCATGATCATGCCGATATGGTTTTTTCCAGGACAGGTGTGGGTCGTATAGGTATGTATGACATGAATTATGATGCACTTAATCGTTGTTTCACCAACAAGCCCAAATCAGGTCCTACAGAAATGATCGCTGTGGTTCCTGCACGCTATGGCCTTTTTATCGCTAAACGTGTGAAGTCTACGGACATCGATCTCATGACAACAGGAACCTTCAAACCAGGTGATAAATTTGATGATGAAGATGACGCACAACGCACCTTTTTACAACCAATTCGCAAGGTCTTCAATCACGATACACTATTCGGTGAAGCCCAATTAGATTTTAAGGAAACACATCGCAGTGAAAAACTTGCGAAGCTGGTCCAGCATACCGATCTGAAGTTTTATAAAGATGTAAAACCAACAGTTCGCACTTCCGCGCAGCTCATTATTCAGGATCCTAAATCGACGAAAGTAAATTCTTCTTTCCTGGTGATATCAAAACCTGAACCATTGATACGAATTGCAAAAGAAGGAAATGTACCAATGTATTTTCTTGTTCCGCCA
>JALYSC010000216.1 GCA_030855005.1 Bacteroidota bacterium
ATGTAACCCGGTGTATCTGAGAAAACGATTTGGAATTCGTCGCTATTGAGAATTCCGATCAGGCGATGACGGGTAGTTTGGGGTTTTGAAGTAATAATGGACATCCGTTCGCCAACCAATGCGTTGAGTAGGGTGGACTTACCCATATTGGGGTTGCCTAGAATGTTAACAAAACCGGATTTATGTGTCGTCGGATCAGCCAAGAGGAAGAACTTTCGGCGAAGATAGCTGCTGTTCGACCCATTTGAGCAAGGATCGGGGCTTATTCGCGCGCCAATAAGCCCCGCTAAGTAGATGGACATACTGAGTAAGGCCATAATTAGCCATCTCGTTTTCCACATGTGTAAGAGGATTCACGATCGCCACCCAGCCCTCGCGATCGGATATTTCGTCATACCACTCTTCATAATAGCTATTGTCCTCGGCAGCATGGTAATTCAGCACATTTTCTACAATAAGGATGAATTTGGTGATTCCTTCTTCCTGTAATAGATCGGTAATCTCGCGCCTGAGACTCATGATATCATTATAGATGCAATCATTCCATTCGCCAATTAACTCGATGATGGCATAATGGAGGTCATAATCAGCATAGAGTATTTTGAGATATAAAGTCGCGCTGCCGAATTCATCCCATTGGGGATGGATATAATAATTGTAGATGGTATTAGTAAAGTAAAACTCATCATATTCCCTGCCGTAGAGTGGAGACCGCTCGTCTTCAGAAGCGATATAGGCGTCTATCCACTGGAAATGTGGCTCAATATCATGCATGGTGCAAAAATAAGGCTTTCGTACAAAAGTGGTGGGGGAACCGTCAGTGTATACCTTTGAAGAATAGTTATATGGCTGTTAATAAATCTTATATCATCACCATCGTCGGTGCCGAGAGTAGTGGTAAGACAACGCTGGGCAAAGATTTGGCACAAAAGCTCGATGGGATTTTTGTTCCTGAATATGCCAGAGAATATCTGAAAAACTTAAATCGTCCTTATACAGCAGAAGATCTTCTCACGATTGCCAGGGTACAATGGGAACGAATTAAAAATATCGTAGCAGATACAGGTTCTTTCAGAAACCCCAAGGCAGTTTCAACAAATGAGTTGATGCTACGTCTTAAAGGACTGCTTCCTGTAAAATTTCAAGAAGCCGATTCATTCAAGCTGGCTGATGACTATAAAAACCAGAATTTCTCTGATCTAATCATTCTTGATGGAGGTATGCTGAATCTTTTGATGTGGGCCAGGATCCGGTATAGAATTGCTATACCGATCATTACAGAGGCACTGGCAGAGGATATGACTGATTTATATATACTTTGCAGGCCTCTTCCGTCATGGGAAAATGATCCTTTGCGCGAAGCACCGCTTTTGTTAGACCGTGTTTGGATCTACAATCAGTATTTGCATGAGCTCACCAAAAGTAAATTGCCTTTTATCATTTGGGCATAAAAAATCGCCTATTTCTCTCTTAAGAAATGATGCGACTGTTACTGGTGTTTTTTATTTAAAGACCGCAGATACGTTGATCCAATCCAATGTTGTACTGATCAAATGTTTTATTGTTTTTTCCGGCTGCGCACTAAATCTTCCTGAAAGTCGCTCAGCTAAAATTGCATTCAATGAAATGGCATGATGGCCGAGTTTTGAAGCAAGCAAATAAATTCCGGCAGTTTCCATTTCCATGTTCGTGATATGCATGCCTTCTTTCTCAAGCGCATATAATTTTTCAAATTCAATTTCAATCCCGGGCGATAAGCGAAGGGAGCGACCCTGAGGTCCGTAGAATCCAGGACAGGTCAAAGTAATACCTTCAGTATAAGAATTATTGAATCCACTTAAATCAAATGGATGTCGCTCCGTGATGTAAGACCAGGAGGGTAAATGCAAATGTGCGACCTGAGTTGCCTGGTAATAAGCACCAAGGGTGTCTGTACCTATTGCCATTCCGGAGATTAGAATATCATCATTAAGTACATTCGGATGAATGGATCCGGATGTGCCAATGCGAATGATATTTAGTGACGTTAGTTGAGTGTTGATCTTTCTCGCGTTAAAATCAATATTGACCAGCGCATCGAGTTCATTCAGGACGATATCAATATTATCAGTTCCAATACCGGTTGAGATGACAGAAATTTTCTTTCCTCCTAACCAGCCAGTATGCGTAATAAATTCTCTTTTTTGTTTCTGGATTTCAATGCTATCAAAATGACGTGATACTAGTTGCGCACGATCCGGATCACCTACAAGAATAATAGTGTCACTGATGTCTTCCGGACGAAGTGCGAGATGATATATGGATCCATCCGCATTGAGGATGAGTTCAGAAGCTTTCATTTTGTAAAAATAGAATATAATAGGGTGGGGAACCAGTGCGAATATGTATCCTATATTTACTTCTGATGAAGAAAATCTACTATCTCAGTACCTGTGATACATGCCGCGAAATAATGAAGCGGCTTGGGGGTATGAAAAACTATGAACAACAGGACATTAAATCCCAACACATCACAGAGGATCAATTGAATGATCTCAAAAGCATGTCAGGAACATTCGAAGCTTTATTTTCCAAACGGGCAAAGTTGTACAAGGAGATGGGTCTTAAAGACAAAGTTCTGACTGAAGCAGATTGCCGACGGTTAATTTTGAAAGAATACACTTTCCTGAAACGTCCGGTGATTGTGTGTGGAGATCAGATCTTCATTGGGAATGAGAAGAAAACAATTGAAGCTGCAGAGAAAGCAATTTTAGGATAGCCTGTTATAATTAATTACACCTTAATATGATAGGAGAAGTAATGATCTCATTACTAACATGTCCTGCCTGGTCTTTTATAAAGATCCTGTACTGAATAGTATCAAATTGAACGTTCGGATTTGGCATGCACGGATCCGTGCCATCTTTATAAATGCAACAGGTAGAAAACAAAACAATTTTTACCACACCCTCAACACCGTTGGCAGCTCCTTCTACCGGTATCGCCGGTATACCGAATGTATTATCTACAGTCCCTGTCCGCTCGTCAATGAAGAAAATATTGTTTTCGTCATCCTGATCTTTTCGACCGATATCGCCATCGCCATCTTCAAAATGAAACCTTACGTGCAGCGAATCCTCCATGAAAACCCCTTGTTCTAAAGTATCTTTGGAAAGACTAATGAAGTCAATATGGGGTTCAACCGGAAAATCAGGTGCTTCCAGGCATTGAAAACCACAGATAGCCACCAAAAGTAAAAGTCCTACTTTTGAAACAGATGTCATCAATCGATACGGATCGCTCTTCATTACTTGATCGAATATACAATATTAACGCTTCTGACTTCGCGACTGTTGCGATGGAAGTCTGGCGTTATCAGTATTTTTATAATGGGTTATATAGAGCTTATTGCCATCTGATGGGTCGTACTTCCACGAATGTAAGTACCCCTGAGGAGATCCCATTTCTGCCCATTCAGCTTTTTAAAGATCATGAAGTGATCACCGGAGATTGGCAGACTGAAAAATCATTTAGAAGCAGCGGTACCACGGATTCTATCCGTAGCCAACACATTATCCGTGATTTATCATGGTATCATTCCATTGCAGAAAATTGTTTTAAAGAACATTTAGGTGCTCCTGCTGACTACCACTGGATTGGCCTCTTGCCTTCATATCTCGAAAGAGATGACAGTTCACTTATTGAAATGGTAAGATATTTTATCGAGCTTAATCCGGATCATGAAGGTTCGTTTTATCCTGCAATCAACTCAGATCTACTACATGTACTCCGTCAGAATTATACATCAAAAAAGAAGACCATATTAATTGGTGTCAGTTTTGCACTGCTGGAATTATTTGCGTCCAGGATTATTCCTATTTGGGATGAATTGATAGTGATAGAGACCGGAGGAATGAAGGGACGAGGACCTGAGATTACACGTGATGAATTACATCAAAAGTTGAAAACCAATCATCCCGCTTTAAGAATTGTAAGTGAGTATGGAATGACAGAATTATTATCTCAGGCTTATATGATCACGGATCATTTTCGACCTGGTCCCACTATGAAAATTTTCATTCGTGATATTTCAGATCCTTTGTCAATATTGCCATTTGGACAACGAGGAGCAGTTAATATAATAGACCTTGCTAATCTAGATTCATGCACATATATCGCAACGGATGATGTTGGTAGAGTGTATGAAGATGGAAGCTTCGATATACTTGGCAGAATCGATCAAAGTGATCTGCGCGGGTGTAATCTTCTGTATACGTAGTTAAAATTCTTTGCTAGGATCTAATAAGTCCTTCGCACAACCAATTAGCTAGTGCCTGACGATTGGTGGATGGAAGAATGCGCTTGCGATCATATTCGTTTTTAATATTTGCCAGCTCAACATATAATGTTGTTGGAAATGGTACGCGCAGCATATATAAATTTCTGCACGACACTGTTCCATGATAATCTCCTCCTGCCCTGTACTTCGAATATTTTTCCTGAAATACCTGCTGCATCGTAGACGCAATTTTCTTACCTGATTTGGAATGCTCAAAGTGATAGAAGAATACATCCTGACGTTCATTTTCAGAACGCGAATCGACATGGATGCAAACCAAAGTTTGTTCTTTATAGCCTTTTCTCGCATAATTTGCATAGAGCTCATTAATAGCGTCAGTTCGTTGTTTGAGACGAGCAAGCTGATTGATTGGAATAGTTTCCGTTCCCATCGTTTTCTCATCATGATCACAGGTAAGTATGTCGTCATTCCTGATACCATCGTTGGCATCCTGGATTATGATGTGCACAGTCGCACCTTCTTCCATCAGATTACGTGCGAGTCGGAGTGATACGTCATACGCATATTCATCCTCGCAAATGCTTCTGCCGCCCATAGTAGCTACTGCACCGGGATCAGGACCACCGTGGCCTCCGGATATGTAATAGACCTTGCCTTTCAGCCGGTCACTCTTTTTTGAAATTTTACAGTACTCTGGTCCGAAAATAGAAGTGAGCTCATTTGATGCCGTCGAAGCTGGTTTAACTTTCTCAACTTCAACAGCAATTGGCTTTTGCACTTTATCGCTACAATCAAGTTCATGGAAGGGTACCCATAGGATTCTACTTGATTCATAATCCGATTCCCTCAGGCTTCGATTCAGCACCAGGCGGTTGTAATTAGCTATACGCGTTGCTTTGTCAAAGTCTTCAATTCCAAGGGTGCTGCGAATACTTTTACCATTATAATTATAGATTAGGACTGGCAGTTTATATGTTTTTCCCTGGCGGAGATAATCTGAGGCTCTTAGATCATTGAGTTCCAGAAATTTATCCAGATTACAATCGTATTCATCCAATTCATACCGGTTGAGCAGGACTATGATCCCGTCTCCCGCTTTCGCTACGATACTATAGAAATAGGGCGATTCACCGGCCTTCGCAACCGGATTAAATATGATCATACATAAACAAGCCCAAATAATTCCTTTCATTTTTCTTAATGCCTTGGTTATGACAAAGGTAATAGATTATATAAATTAATAATATGTTGTCGAAATTTAGTTAAAATTTTAGCTGGTCCTCCCTCAGTCTTCCCATCCCTTTTAAAATTATACCCTTTCAGCCATATATCTTTACCCTTATGATCCGAATCTGGAATCTGGTTGTCACGGAAGCACGCATTGAATTACGGGAGAGATACGCTCTTACCGGATTGCTGCTCTACGTAGCCTCAGCCTCCTTCATCGTTTTTTCAATTTGGCGCCAGCTTCCGGCGCGGG
>JALYSC010000217.1 GCA_030855005.1 Bacteroidota bacterium
CATTTCTAGCCACACTATGTAGAGGTGGATCAGTATGACGATTATTACAAAAATCTGAGCAAGTAAATACATAGGAGTAAGATAAAAGATAAAAGATAGAAAGTAAAATTAAAGGCTTATGGGCTTATAAGGTTATAAGGTTATTTTTCTCATACTCTCTTCACTTTTCTCCCGATCTCACACTCTCATGATCTCATGATCTCACGATCTCACGATCTCAGTCTCACTCTCTCACAGTTCATCAGAGGTAGTGGCGCCAGGTAATAGTTCAATCTCATCATCATCCAGGTCAATTGGTTTTAATGAACCAGGTATTTTTTTGGGTGATTTAATTCCGAGATCTTTAAGTTTTTCGGCCTGGCGGATCAGATTGTCACGACCATCGCGGAGCTGACCAACGGCTTTGAGATACGATTCCTGTGAACGATTGATTTGCTTCCCGACATCCTCGATAGAATCCAGAAAGCCAACAAACTTCTCATATAACTTAGTGCCCTGGATAGCAATCTGTTTGGCGTTTTTATTTTGTTGTTCTACTTTCCAGAGATCGGCTACCACTTTGAGTGTGACTATTAAAGTTGTGGGGCTGATGAGCACGATCTTTTTTGTATATGCGGCTGACCACAAATTGGGATCGGATTGGACTGCAAGAATATAAGCAGGTTCAATAGGGATAAACATTCCTACATAATCAAGCGATTCGACTAATTCATGATATTTCTTTTGACTCAGTTGATCGATATGTGTGTAGATGGAATTCAGATGCTGTGCGCTGAATATATCCTGCTCTTCTTTGGATTCACTTTCGGAATAGCGTAGATAAGCGTTCATGGAAACTTTGGAATCAAGGATAATATTACGGTTGTCAGGTAAGCGTACGATTACATCGGGGCGTACATTCCTGCCTTCTTCGTCTTTAAGATTTTCCTGCACAAAATATTCCCTTCCTTTTTCAAGTCCGGACATTTCCAGGATACGTTCCAGGATCGTTTCTCCCCAGTCTCCTTGTTTTTTTGTCTGGCCTTTTAATGCAGTGGCGAGGTTGTTTGCTTCCTGGCTGACTTTGCTCGTATTTTCAATGAGATCTTTTACTTTCTCACCTAATGAAAATCTTTCCTTTGATTCCTTGTCGTACGTTTCTTCGACTTTACGTTTAAATGTTTCTATGTTTTCACTTAATGGCTTTAGGATAGCTTCGATATTTGCTTTATTAGTTTCTGTAAATTTTCCTGATTTTTCTTCGAAAATCTGTTGGGCTAATTTTTCAAACTGGAGATGGGAAGTGCGTTGCATTTGCAGTATCTCATCTTTTTGGCTTTCAAGTTTATCCTGTAGAGCTTTATTGTTAGCAGTAATCTGAGCTAGTGCCTGGAGGTGTTTATTTATTTCTGTTTGTTGGAGTTGATTTGTTCTTCGTTCTTCCTGAAGTGAAACAGAAAATTCTTTAATACGTTCGTCGTAATTTTTGAGACTTGTTTCAAGTGATGCAGTACGTGAAAGAAGGCCCGACATTTCCAATTCTTTGGATTGCATTCTTTCCGTGTTAGATAGCGCAGCATCCTGATGTGTTTTTAATCGATCTTCTGCAAGTCTAAGATTGGAAGAAGATTCGTGGAATCTTGTAGTGAGGTTGTCATATTCTGTGCGTGGAATATTTTTTCCTTTTGACAGCATGTTGAAAATCACATAGCTGATGATTGCTCCGATGACTATTCCGATGAAGATGGGAAGGACTTCCATTACCTAAAAGTCAGCATTTTTTAGGAAATGTGAATACATCTTTACAACATGATAATATCTAGTGTATTGAAAGATGGAGTCACTACATATATCTAAAAATCATATTGATGTGAATCTGGTGATCTGCTATTATTTTGAGTATTATTGGCGCTGCAAAACCAGAGCATCGTTCATGGCCGAAGAATTTGGAAAATATAATGCTGCCTTATCCCAAGCGCATCAGTTGGCCAATGAGTTTTTGGATGGGCTGGATAACGGTGCTGCCGGGGTCACAAAAAGTTATGATCAATTACTATCTGCATGGCATCTGCAATTACCTGAGCATGGCATGGCAGCAGATGAGGTGATCGCAGAAATGGCGAAAGCAGCGATGCCCGGATTAATGCGAAATCAATCGGGTCGTTTTTTTTCCTGGGTGATTGGGGGTACACATCCTTCGGCACTTGGAGCAGATTGGCTGACGTCTGCATGGAATCAAAACAGTGGGATGTTTACTGTTGCTCCTGCCGCGAGTATTGCTGAAGAAATTGCTGGTAAATGGCTAAAACAAATATTACATCTTCCTGATGACTCTAGTTTTGCTTTTGTTACAGGATGCCAAATGGCTCACTTCACTTGTCTAAGTGCAGCACGAAATCATATTTTTCATACTGCAGGTTGGGACATAGAGACCCAGGGATTTTTCGGTGCCCCTGCCATCAAAGTGATCTGCAGTGATCAGAAACATGTGACAGTCAACAGGGCTTTGCGCATGCTTGGCTTTGGGACCAATATCATGACACAGGTGAAGTCAGATGATTCCGGTCGAATTGATGTTGCGGATTTTGAATTGGCGATGATGAAGGATGCAGATTTGCCAACGCTGGTGTTATTACAGGCAGGTGATCTGAATACAGGAGCATATGATGATTTTGAAAAAATAATTCCCATTGCGCGTAAATACAATTCTTGGGTGCATGTAGATGGTGCATTTGGATTGTGGGCAGCTGCGAGCAGTAAATACAAACATCTCACCAAGGGCGTTGCATTGGCAGACTCATGGGCTACAGATGGCCACAAATGGCTCAACGTACCTTATGATTGCGGATATGCATTTACTGCACATCCTGATGCACATCGTCGTGCGATGTCACAACCCGCAAGTTACCTGACTCATAAATCACAATCCCGTGATCAAATGGACTGGAATCCTGAATTTTCAAGAAGAGGACGCGGATTTGCAACGTATGCGGTCATTAGAGAATTGGGCACGAAAGGAATTGAAGAATTAATCAATCGCACGTGTGAGCATGCGCATACTATTGTGACCGAGGCAGGTAAGTTTAAGAATGTTGAAGTCGTAGCGATTCCAATCATCAATCAGGGACTATTGCGTTTCCTCGATCCTAATGGAGTTGAAGAAGCTGACCATGATAGTTACACAGAAGAGATCATCCACAAGATTAATCTGACCGGCGAAGCGTTTTTTCAGCCTACAACTTATAAGGGAAAACGATGCATGCGTGTTTCAGTAAGTGGATGGAGGACCAACGAGGAGGATGTGGAGAGGACTGTTCGGGCTATTGGTGAGGCTTTGTCTACCGATTGATTTTGGATTTGATTTTTAAGGGATTAGTAACACCATCAGACGGATGCGCATAAGACACAGTAATAGCTGGGGAATCATTTTTTGAGACGCAGCCTTGCAGGCTGCATCTCTACTGCGGGTTCTACACGCAGTTACGGAAATGTGGTCCCTTCAGGACCATTAATGAATTGCAATTGAATTTTATTTTTAAGGGATTAGTTACGGTGCAAGCACTTCGACTCCGCTCAGTGCAACCAATTCAACTCACGCTTTAACGCTAAGAATGAATCCAACGCGAAAAACATTTTCAATGCTGATGCGCGGATCCCTGCATAATAATTTTCGGAGCCGGGAAATGAATACATCAAAGCTGCGTCCTAAGAAGTAATCTTTCTTTCCGTAGATCTTTTCAACAGCATCATCGCGACGGAGGATTTGATTTTGGTACATGCAGAGGAGACGTAAGATTTCATTTTCTTTTTCTGTCATACGCCATACTTCCTCTTGATAGGAGAGTTCCTGTTTTGAATAATCGAACAGATATTCTCCGATGGAAAATTTAGAACAGGCATTAAAGGAGTCATTCTCTGATACATCCTGACGACGGAGCATGACCTGGATGCGGCAGATCAATTCGTCGCGATCGAATGGTTTGCGAATGTAGTCTTCTGCTCCGAGAGCAAAGCCGTGCAGCATATCTTCTTTCAGGGATCGTGCGGTCAAAAACAGAAACCGCACCTGCGGATCAAGATCACGTAATTTCCGCGCTAGCATGAATCCATCCATATTTGGCATCATTACATCGAGGATGCACAGGTCGAATGATTCAGGCTTATAAGAATGAAGACCAGTTTCACCATCCTTACAATGATGCACTTTAAAACCTTCTTCCTCAAGCAGGGTGGTGAGAAGATAGCCCATACTCTGATTATCTTCCACTAACAGGATTTTGGGGGCAGTGCGCATAGCCTAACTGAATTTGGGTAAGAACACGTTGAAACAACTGCCTTTATTTAATTCGCTATCGACCCTTACATGTCCTTTATGTAGCTCGACTATCTTTCTGACGTATGCCAGTCCGAGTCCAAATCCTTTTTGCTCATGTCGGTCACCCTGTGGCACGCGCTGAAATTTTTCAAAAATAAATTCGGTCTGCTCAGGAGGGATTCCAATCCCATTATCCCTAATGGAAATGTGAATGCCTTCTTTTTGCTCTACAGCTTTGATCATGATTACTGGATCTTCTGATGAATACTTGAGTGCATTATCAATTAAATTGCGGAACACATTTGTCAGATGCTGGCGATCACCGGCGACATGAAGACCGGCAGGAATTCGAATTTGAACATCTGCTTTTCGCTCATCAATCTGCATATTCATTTCTTCACGTACTTCTTCCAATAGGTGATGTAAAGAAATTTCTTCGTGACGCAAATCATATTGTCCGTGATCCAATCTGGCTAGATGTAATACTCTTTCTACCTGCCCAATAAGCTTTGAATTTTCACGAGAGATGATTTCCAAAAATTTTGACTCCTTCGAACCTGTTATATCCTTAGCGAGAAATGATGCAGCAAGATTAATATTCGTCAATGGCGTGCGAAATTCATGCGCCATATTATTATAGATCTCAACATTCTTTCGCAATAATCTTTTTTGCTTTATAAGCCACCAATTGGCAACGAGCAAAACAACTGCAGTGAAAATTAAAATCAGGATAGAAGCCCCGATCATAAATTTTAATTTTCCCATCATAAAAGCTTCCTGATCAGGAAAGTCAAGTAAAATGGTTGAGGACTGGCCAGCTTCATCCGAAGGCAAATTGACAGAACAAGTTGGAGTTTTAGACTGTGTATGTTGTGGTCCCGGCGTCTGGGAAATCTGATAGGTTAAATCGATGTTGTAGAAATCAAGTGTTTTTCGCAGATCTGACTGAAATTTTTCATTTTCAACCAAACCTGACGCTGGTTGGGAGACTGGTTCCTGTAGTAATAAATTATCAGCTAATGAAGTGGCGGATTTACAGGAAGAATTATTGGTACAAATAGCACCTTCACCATATTCCTCCAAAGTCGAACACAATGCCATGCAGGCGCGCTGATGAAACACCTCATTATAGAGTTCACGGCTGTGATTGATCCATTTATATTGAAAGATGACCAGTCCGATCATAGCCAGCATCGAGGCCGCCATCAGGATCGCAACATGGTTCAACTTTAATTTCATAGTGCAAATTAACACCGTCCTGTCCGGTGGACATAATGTTATAACAGGTATTTAACAAGTGGGTAACAGCTACATGACAAGTCCCGGGACGTATGGGAAATAGTTTTGCGCATCAAATTATTTCTAACCTAATAAAATCTGATTGAAATGAAACATGTATTAATGCTAGTCTTTTTCCTCGGAGGATTTCTGATTACACAGTCCTACGCCCAGGCATCCTGC
>JALYSC010000218.1 GCA_030855005.1 Bacteroidota bacterium
ACGATATATCTGATCGATGGTGGCAACTGTAAAGACACCCTGCAGGTGAATGTGAATGCAACGAATGCACCAGTGATTAATGATGTTAATGTCATTAATTCCTCATGTGGGCAATCGGATGGTTCCATCACAATTGAGGCTATTGGTGGAGTAGGTACCCTCCAATATTCGATAGATGGTATTGTTTGGCAAAACTCACCTGTATTCAATGGATTGCCGGCAGGGACATATCCTGTGTTTGTTCGTGATAGTGAGAATTGCACTTCACAATCAACTGCAACCATCCAGGATATCGGAGCACCTGTCATTAGTGCTGTGAATGTTGTTGAGACATCATGTGGTGGTTCAGATGGTTCTATCACTATCCTGGCTACCGGTAATTCAACACTGCAGTATTCAATTGATTGTATCCAATACCAAACGAGCAATACTTTCCCTGCCCTGACTGCAGGCAATTACGTCATTTGCGTAAAAGATCAAAATGGATGTATTGCTTCCCAACCTGTCACAATGAATACCCTCGATGGACCAAGAATTGATGACATCAATGTGGAGCATACAGAATGTGGAAATGGAGAAGGTTACATCAATGTTGAATCAATGGGTGGCACAGGTGATCATACTTACTTTATCGATGGTGTTAACGTAGGAACAGATCCACACATCGGTCCATTACCCGCGGGAACATATACGGTGGAAGTGAGAGATGAAAATGGTTGTTCCGCATCAGATGTGGCTACAATTCTGCCTTCAGAAGGTCCTGACTTTGATGCATACGTTACACCTTCCAATTGTGGAATGGCTAATGGCTTGATTGATCTCGATGGTTTTGATGGAATAAGACCTTACCAATATTCAATTGACGGTAGCCCATTTGGTCCGGTCTTTACATTCCCAAATCTTGTATCTGAATTTTATATCATGCGCATCCGTGATGCGAAGGGTTGTATTTATGAAGATGAAGTTTTTGTCTGGGATGTCCCTGGTCCACAAATTACTGCTGTTACTCTTTCTGATCCGGATTGCGACAGCATCAATGGAACTATTATAGTTGTTGCAACAGGAACAGGTACCTTGATGTATTCATTGAATCCGCCATTCTTCCAGGATTCGGGCAGCTTCCATAATGTCATGCCGGGCACACATATTATCACTGTAGAAGATGAGGCAGGTTGTCCGACAACAGCGACGGCAGTCATTGAGTTTGTTGAAAGTCCTGAGATCGATAATATTATTATTGCAGATACAGAATGTGGAGAAGATGAAGGAATGATACAGGTCTTTGCATCAGGAGGAACTCCGCCATTAATGTACTCTTTGAATAACGGTCAGTTCACAACAAATCCAGTCTTCACTTTACTTCCAGCAGGTAATTATCTGATAACGGTTAAGGGAGATAATGGATGCCTTATAACAGCCGATGTCACCATCAATTCTCTTGGAGAAGAAGAGGGAGATCTGTCAACTTCTATTTGTGCGAATGACACATTTACATTGGACGGTCAAATATTTACCAATGCAGGTGATTATGATATTACAATTCCTGGTGGTGCTGTCAATGGATGTGATAGTACTATTCATCTTCATCTGATGGTTAATCCACTTCTTGAGAAAATTAATCAGCAAACAATTTGCACTGGTGATACTTTGAAACTCAACGGAATTGATTATTCAACTGCGGGAATGTTTGTTATCGATACACTTGAAGGCGGTGTCAATTGTGATACAATCGAAACACTTGTTTTGATTCTGCTGCCTTTAGAGAACACAATAGTTAATGCAACAATATGCCGCGGAGATTCCATTTTTATCGGTGGTAATTATTATAAGGATGAAGGTGATTATTTCATTGACACCATTCCAGGCATTTCAGGTTGCGATTCCATTAGAACATTACACCTTGAAGTGAATGAATTGAATACCACTACCATTGATGCATCAATTTGTCAGGGTGAGGTTTATACAATCAATGGTATTAACTATACTGTTGCTGGTACGTACCTGATAGACACAATTGCAGCGGTCAACGGATGCGATACTATTCGCAGACTTGAACTGGAGGTGAATCCATTACCAATTGCCGATGCAGGTCAGGATCAGACACTTCAATGTCTCGTTCCAACTGTTCTATTAAATGGTACAGCTACAGGCGGACTACTAACGTGGACCGGGCCTGGTATTACATCATCAAATGAGCACAGCCTCACACCATCTATTTCTATTCCGGGTGAATATATTTTGACAGTGGTATCACCTTCAGGATGTATTAACACAGATACAGTGCAAGTGGTGGCAGATCCGGGAATAATCATTGCCGACGCAGGGGAACCAGATTTCTTTAGCTGTGATATAGATACAGTAATACTTCACGCGAATCCAACAGGTCCTGGTATTTCATACCAATGGACGGGACCAGGGATTAATTCAAATAATGATAATCTACAGGATCCAATTATTTTGGTTCCGGGTACATATACGCTGGTCGTAACAGATAATATAACGGGTTGCGTTTCAGCACCTGATACAGTGATCATCACAGACATCACAACTAATATTATCGCTATCATCCAGGACCCACTCGGATTGACATGCTTTAGTACGTTTGTTGATCTGACCACAATGGGATCATCAACCGGAGAAAATATTGTCTATTTCTGGATTGATGATGAAGGCAATGTGATAGGAGATAGCCCTATTATTGAAGTGAATACAGTAGGAGAGTATATGTTTATTGTAAAGGATACACTGAGTGGATGCTTTGACGATGACACAGTAACAGTACAGGATCTTTCTATCTATCCACCAGTTGATGCCGGTGATCCACAGGTCATCGATTGCAACAATCCTACCGTCACGCTCAATGCCGGCGCGGTAAATAGTAATGATCATATAGTATTCCATTGGTCAGGTCCTGCTGGAGGTATTTTATCGCCAGATAGTTTGCTAAGTGTGCTTGTAGCACTTCCTGGAACATATACACTTATGGCAGAGGATACTGTCTTTGGTTGTAAGAATGAGGATGACGTCATCGTGACTGATATGACTCAAATGCCTGCGGTAGACATAGACATACTTGAACAGATCACATGTATTGATGAAACTGCTTTATTGGACATTGGATCCTCAGCCACTGGTCAGAATATTTCATATGAATGGAATGGCCCATCGATGACAGGTGTCAACACTAATTCTATTGTCACAACACAGCCTGGTTATTATTATCTCCTGGTTAGGAATGCAGCTACTGGTTGCGAATCATTAGACTCAGCATTGATTGTGCTGCCAGAGCAAATCAATGATATTGATTTTGATATCACCATACCATTATGTCAGGGAGAAGCATCCGGTAAAATATTAATTAACGATGTATTAGGTGGTGCACCAAAGTATGTCTATTCGCTTAATGGCGTCCCATCAGGCACAAATATTTTCGAAGGATTGCTTGCAGGTACATATAGTGTCAGCGTCACTGATGCAAATGGCTGTACCTACCTTGGGTCCGTGACGATTCCTGATGAAACACTATTGACAATTGACATAGGTCCTGATATTGAAATGAACCTCGGAGATAGTATTCAACTGGATGCTGCAGTTAACATCCCATGGAATTTAGTCGATTCAATTGTTTGGGCTTCCGGCGAACATCTTTCATGCACTCATTGCATAGATCCGATCCTGTATGGTTTGATTAATGAAACAATTACAGCCACAGTGTATGCAGGTGGATGTATTGATCAGGATCAATTGGCACTCAGAGTTATTATTGATGTGGATATATATATTCCAAATGTGTTCACACCTAATGATGATGGTATCAATGATCACGTCACAATCTTTACAGATGAGAATGTCCGAAAAGTACTATATCTCGAAATTTTTGATCGGTGGGGTAACCTGGTTTTCCGGGCGACGGATTTTGCCCCCAATGATCCTCTTTTGGGATGGGATGGTTCCTTTAAGAATAAACCAATGAATCCGGGTGTTTTCGCTTACATCGCCAGAGTTGAGCTCATCAATGGAGCCGTAATTAATCGAAAGGGAGATATTACCCTTCTGCGGTAGAAGAATTTAAACATTAAATATTTATATACTATTTAATTAACTGATATAATGTCAGTTATATATAATTTACACGCCCTATATGGGCTTTTTCCCTTCCTTTTCCTCATTCTGGTATAGTATTTGCCTCACTCCCTGCAGGAATCAGATCTGCCCTTTGCTTATGGCAGATCCGGTCCCATCCCAACTCTTTATTTGATAGCCTATTACTTAACATAAATCCTTGATTATCAGTCTATCAGGTCTTTACAAAGTCTTTACCAAATATGAACCACGTGAACCAACGAACCCTCTCTGTAGCGATTATCATACTGATAATGGCTTCTTTCGGTCGACTTTCGGCGGAAGGAACAGGAGAACTCGCACCCACCCCCCAGGACTCAGTTATGCTACACACAAATGCACCGGGTTTTGGAAATTTTGCCTCATTTACATCAGATTCAATGCATAGACTTTATGTCTCCATTGAAGATTTTACAAATGAGATACTTTACATAGGTTTATCAGCAGAACACAATGACTTTGGACAATTAGATGCAGGATCTGCATCGTACATGTTTCAGATACGGGGCCCGAGCGGAGCTATAGTTTTTGGTCCAATTTTGATTGGAGCTGCTAACGACAATGCGACAACTTGGTTGCAGGCATCCTCCGGACCGGATGTACTTGATCCTGTCAATGGTTATAGTACCAATACAAGCTCATTCCCTTATTCAACATTCGTACCTACTTCCAATGGAGATTATTCTATGGAGTTTTTTGATGGAGGTACTATTGCCAATATTATGTGGTATGACTTTACTGTCGTCAGTGGAGGAACAGAACAACCGGGCAGACTTTGGTCGCACAACTGGGCACTCCGTTCCCCACCAAGAAATCCGAATCAATTACCCGAGTGCCAGTTTGATAGATCTTTTGAAGGTGTATTTTATTCTTACACAGAAGATGGATTCGTATCACGAATAGATTTTGCAAACTCAGGATTTCAGGGATTATCATTTACGGTTGCATTTGGTGACTCAGGACCAGGTAATACAGGTGATGTAATGGCTGACCGCCGTTCGGTAAATGATATGAATGCTACTGCCAATGCTGCGGATCATAAAGTATTTCTTAATGACCCTGATATAACATTATATCCTTCCAGTCTTTCACAATGTGGCGCTGTCACGTTGCTTAATGTAAGTTGTGAAGCACCCGATAGTTTCTGTATTAATGTCGGTGTCACTAGACCTGGACAAGTGGACATTATCCTTGACTTCAATCAGAATGGAGTTTTTGATATGAATTCTCAAGATGTTCTGATTGTGGATATTTTCCCTGTAGCGGATACAGCATGTTTTCCATGGAATGGCTTAAAGGGAGATGGGACACCCATCGCATTTGGAGAAGATATACCAGCTATTATAAAATACTTTCAGGGTGTACAGCACTATTCAGCATTTGATGTTGAATTTTTGAAAAATGGATTTTGCGTCCAGACTATCAGACCTATTTGTTCGGGTGTTGCAACTGACCTTTTGTACTGGGACGATAGCCAGATAACTGATGATGTAGTGACTGTAACAATTGATGAAGGTGACCCTGGAACAGGCCAACCTAAAATTCAATTTAACGGCTGCCAATGCGGAACAGGGGGATGTCGTACATGGACAAC
>JALYSC010000219.1:0-4301 GCA_030855005.1 Bacteroidota bacterium
GGTTTTAACAATGTTTTTAGGTTTTGCCGGCAAATCCGATGCCCAGCAAACGTATAAAGTAAGGAAAGTAGTGTTGGATGCAGGTCACGGGGGTAAAGACCCCGGATGCCATGGTACTGCTACAAGAGAGAAGGAAGTGGCGCTTGCTATTACCCTCGAATTGGGCAGAAAAATCAAGGCTGCCTACCCCGATGTACAGGTCATCTACACCCGCGAAAAGGACGTCTTTATTGCCCTGAACGAACGCGCAGCTATTGCAAATAGGAACAAGGCCGACCTCTTTATTTCCATCCATTGTAACTATATAGGTGCCCGCAACCGGGCTACCGGAACTGAAACTTATGTACTTGGGCTCCACCGGGCAGAAGATAATCTTGATGTTGCCAAGCGCGAAAATGCCTCCATCCTCCTGGAAGATGATTTCGAAAAGACCTATGATGGCTTCGATCCATATAGCGCTGAGGGGCATATCATCCTTTCCATGTTCCAAAATGCTCACCTCCAACAGAGCATAGTCCTGGCTAATAGTGTGGAAAGTGCATTTAAAAAACTGGCCCACATTCCCAGCCGGGGTGTGAAACAAGCTGGATTTTTGGTGCTTCGCGAAACGACGATGCCAAGTATCCTCATCGAAACCGGCTTTCTCAGTTCCGATGCAGACGAAAATTATCTGATGAAGGATGAGAATCAAATTAAAGTAGCTGACGCCATCTTCAAAGCCTTCGGAAATTATAAGAAGCAGGTGGAATACCAACAGGCTGAGCTGGCGGAACAAGCGAAAGAAGCAGAGGTAAAACCTGTAGAAGAACTAAAATCTCCTGTAAAGACAGAGACCAAACCAGTTGTTGCATCCACTGCATCGTCTACTAATGCTGCCAAAAAGGATCCTCCTAAATCTGCTGAAGCTGTCAAAACAATAGGGAAAAGTGAATATCGGATTCAGGTGGCTGCCTCCTCGATGCCCAATGTAGACGCCCGTCATTCTGTGCTGACAGACCTGGAAGTCATACGTGAAGGCGACCTGTATAAGTTTATCGTTGGTCATTTTAGCACCTATGAAGCTGCCAAGCCCCGGCTGGAAGCGCTTCGGACTAATGGTTTCAGCGGATGCTTCATCGTCATGTATCAGGACGGTCAGCGGGTAAAGGCCTGATATATTTCAAATATTTATCGGTCTTTAACGCTGTAGATTAACTTTGTGGCCTTCCTGATGTTTTGTCTGGACATCATGAGGTAAATCAGTTGAATTCTATGCCTTTGGTGCCTTTTCCAAAAATGTTCGTATGAAAATATCAAATGAGTTTAAGATTGGCTTGATGGCCATCCTCGTTATTGGCCTGAGTGTATGGGGGTATATGTTTTTGAAAGGGCGGAATGTATTGAAAGCAGCCAATGAATATTTTGTACGGTTCGAAAATATCGATGCACTTGCAACCTCTTCACCTGTCTTAATTCATGGATATCAGGTTGGAACAGTCTCCGCTATAGATCTGGAGGAGGACCTTAACAGTATTATCATTACGCTTACACTTGACAAGGAGCTTAGGATCCCAAAAGATGCTGAAGCACTCATCTTTAGTACGAGTATCATGGGTGGCAAAGCCATTGATCTGCGGGTCAGCGGAGCCTGTTCAGGAGCTCAGTGTGCTGAGCCTGGAAGTTTTATTCAGGGTCGTGTCAAGGGAATTTTTGACAGTTTACTTGATAAAGGAGAAGATGGCACCCTTGCCAAAGTAAAAGAAAGCATCAGCGATATCCTCAAAACGGTGAGTGATTCAATTACATCTGATAGTTCTAATAATGCTTTAGCAAAGACATTCAATAATCTTTCCGGCCTGATCGAAAACCTGGAATCTGTGACGGGTTCACTCGACAAATCCATGAGTGTGTATGATAAATCCCTTACAGCTTCTCTGAAAAATATTGAAGTGATTACCGGAGCGATAGCGCGCAATCAGGATAAGATTGCATCCTCGATTCAAAATCTGGAAAGTATTACCGCGCAGCTTGAAAAAGCTAAGCTGGGTGAAACCACTTCTAATATTAATAAGCTAGTAACGGATGCGCAAGTAACCGTTTTGGGACTCAATAAAAGTGTTGCCGAATCACAAAAAGCATTTACCAACCTTGCGCAGGTGATGCAAAACGTTGAAGATGGTAAAGGCACGTTAGGTAAACTTATAAAAGATGATCGTCTCTACGATCGAGCACTTGCTACCACAAAAAATCTTGAGCTTCTGCTCCAGGATTTCCGACTCAATCCAAAACGTTACGTTAGTGTCTCTGTCTTTGGCAAAAAACAATCGGATTATGAGGTCCCTGAGAATGACCCGGCTTTGCAAATAGAACCAGAGAAGCAGGAGTGACCGTGAATCGTGAACCGTGAACCGCGGAATGTCAATGTTCTGATAAATTTCTATCATTCGAATTCAGAGACCAGAAAGGCTGACATGTCAGCGATGGGTGATGCCCATCGTAGGTTGAGACCAGACAAATATTCTTGACATCGAAATTCAGATCATTTAGATGAGAAGACCAAATTTGTGTTTATTTATTTTTAAATAATTCTGCGTCATTAGCGTTGAAACATCATCTCAATCCGAGGTATTGATTGCAGTCTGATGAGCTACCCGAATGGAGATATCGGTGAGCAGTTTGTCAGCTTCCATTTCTTCATCCAGGATATCCTGTAGAATATCTGCCTCTTTTACATAATAAAGTGTTTTGGCAAGATTTATCATTGAAGTATAGGAGCTGATTTCATAATGCTCTACCTTTTGTCCGGCAGCAATGATTGCTGAATCCAAAGCAGGGCCCGCAGATTCAGTCATTAATTCTTCTCCTTCCTTGAGGATCCCTTCCATCCCTGCGCATTTTTTTGCGCGTGCAGCGATGCCGATTCCTTTAAAGACCCGCTCCACCATGTCGACTTGATTTTCTGTTACCTCCAGGTGAATTTTTAGTGCTTCGACCAATTCAGGTGCTGAAGCTTTCCTGATCATCTTAGGAATTGCTTTGGTTAAAGATTTCTCCACCCAATAGATATCTTTTAAGGCATGTTCGAATAACTTTTTCAATTCATCCTTGCCGGAGGTGCTAGATTTGGGTTTGGGTTTTTTGGCTGGTGCTCTGCGTGGTGATTTTGCCGCAGAAGCATATTTGGTTTTTCTAGCGGCTTTTTTTATTGTGGTCTTTGCGGATGACTTTGCCATGATTCCGAGTTTTTAATTCAAAACAAAACATTGAGCCATTTCAAAAGTTTGAAAAATTATATATAAAATCTATAAAGTATGGCATAATGCAGCATACTGCCAATTTTTATGAAAATCTATTACTTAATAATGAGATTGTGTAATGATAGTATAATATCACGTCCGTAGTTTGTGTTGATTTTTGAACTAAAATTTTTTAAAAACTTATCATCATGGCAGTACACGACATTAACATTGAAACAGAAAATCAGAACACGAAAAATCAGAATCAGCCCGAGGCGGATGACAGATTTAACAATGTGAATAATCAGACCAACAATGAGGAGATGAATAATGACGATGAGGACGAGGTGGATTCAGATGATTCACAAGAAAATGATGACCAGATGGATTCAGATGATTCACAAGAAAATGATGACGAGATGGATTCAGATGATTCACAAGAAAATGATGACGAAGAGGAATAATTTCTTCACATCCACTATGAAAAAGCCGAGACTGATATATTTAGTTTCGGCTTTTCCATTATACTGAGCTTCTAGCCAGCTTATATACTTTGCCTCAGCTTGTACAGATGTCGATTCCTATTTTCTGAGTATGTTCATCACCTCTTCTTTTCTGCGCCTTGAGACAGGAACGCTTTGATTATTGGTCATCCAGATAAATCCATCCCGATCCATTCTATTCACATACTTCATATTCACCAGGTGGGATTTATGGACCCTGAAGAAACCATAATCCTGCAGGATAGATTCGTAATCTTTAAGTGTGTGCGATACCATAAGAGTCTTACCTCCCTCCAGGAAAAACCGGGTATAATTACTTTCCCCTTCACAGTGAATGATCTCTGAAGGGAGGTAAAAAAACACGCCTTCAGAAGTTGAAATGGCAAGTCGATATTCTTCTGCATCCGGCTTTTGAATATTTTCAATAAGATTGCTGACGAGATCGTGACGCATCTGCTGTGAATGATTTCGTCTTACAATATGGCGGTTAAGAGCATTTTGTAGCTCAATAATGTCGAGAGGTTTAAGCAAATAATCCAGTGCACTAAACCGAATGGCCTTAATGGCATACTTGTCATAAGCA
>JALYSC010000219.1:4311-5706 GCA_030855005.1 Bacteroidota bacterium
CATTTCAATATCCAGCATGACCAGTGACGGCTTATATGATTCCAGGGTTTCAAGCGCTTTTGCAGGATCATTTTCACAGCGAATCTCATGCTCCATCGGCATATATATTTCCGGATGAGAATCGTCAGAATATTGCAGGCTGCTTCTTCATCATCAAGGATCAGGATACGGATCATACTGCAGCATTTGTGGGTGTTAAAAATTTTCGCTTGAGGATCGGGATCACAAGAATGACTCTGGTACCTGCAGGCTCACGATCAGCACTATACAGATCATTGACAGCTAATGAAGAAGATGGATGGGTATGCCTGAGCAACTCAAGTCTGTTTTCTGACAATTGTTTTCCTTTTGATTTATGCTTATCACCGCCTATGCGGAATTGCTTAAGCTCTCCGGATTTCATCCTGCCGATGCCATCATCTTCAATCATTACTTCAAGATACCCTTCTGGCTGTTCTGCTATTATGACCTTTAGAATTTTCGCGCCAGATTTATATCTCAATCCATGCCAGATGGCATTTTCAAGGTGTGGCTGAATTAACACCTATGCGGTCACTGCGTTGAGGTCCTATCTGGATTGTCCCTTTCTCTCTACCTGCACGGCAAACAGAACAATTTCCGGAACACAAAATGGGACGTTTGCATACCAGGCAAGCAATACCATTACTTCTACTGCTATAGTTAATCCCAGTGCCAATTCAGCCTATGATGCAGGCAATAGTGTAGTGCTTCAACCCGGATTTGTTGCAAACCAAGGAACCAACTTTAGTGCTTTCATTGATGGATGTTGGGGCCCTGTATTATGGCCTGACTAATAATCAATAAATTAGAATATTGAGGAACCCGTCCTGGTAGTTAACATTTCTAAAAACTTCATTCCTTTCACCGAATTACCTTTTTTATTAAGGCGTGGGCTCCACACTGCAACAGCATATTTACCCGGATGAATTGCTACAATGCCGCCACCAATCCCACTTTTGCCGGGAAGGCCTACTTTAAATGTAAACTCACCTGCTTCATCATAAAAGCCGCATGTCTGCATGATGGCATTGATCCGTTTCGTCATGCTTGATGTGATGATCTGACTTTGATCTGATAAGCGCTTCCCATGATTTGCTAAAAATAAAAACGTAGACGTCAAATCTGCGCAGGTCATTTCGATCGAACATTGATGATAATAAAAGTCAAGGACTTTTTCAATATCATTCTGAATATTTCCACTGGCTTTCATCATATTGATCAGCGCCGCATTCCGAAAGCCAAGACTCCTTTCCGATAAGGCAACTACAGGATTGTATTGTATGTCTTGTTGTCCGCTAAGTGAATTTACAAACTCAAGCAGCACTTTTTTTGGATCCGGATAAAGGGAACATAGCATATCACATATCACTATTG
>JALYSC010000220.1 GCA_030855005.1 Bacteroidota bacterium
CGGCCGATGGTGATTGCAGGGGCAGGGGCAGGACCTGAAGTAACGGCATCAGGTGTGCTGGCAGATGTGATTTCAATATCAAATGTTTGATGCATGAAATTTATCAGCACAACGGGAGATGCTCAGCGGTTTAGTTTTAAAGAAGCAGTCCTTCAAAATCTTGCTCCCGATGGAGGGCTATTTATTCCTGAATCTATTCCTGAATTGAATCTTTCAGATGAAAAAATCCTTTTATTAAATCAATTCGAACTACTTTTCAAGCTTCTGCAGCCATTCGTTTCAGATGACCTGAATGACGAGGTATTAAAAAATATTATTTCAACTGCTTTAGATTTTGAAATACCGCTTAAGCAAATTGGTGATTCAGCAATCTATTCACTCGACTTATTTCATGGTCCTACCTGGGCATTGAAAGATGTTGGCGCAAGATTTTTAGCGGGATGTTTATCGCACTGGTCTTCCGATAATCAGGAGACGACCATTTTGGTAGCCACTTCAGGTGATACGGGGGGTGCAGTAGCTAATGCTTTTTATCAGGTGGCGGGTACAAGAGTAATTATCCTGTATCCTTTAGGCAAAATATCACCTTTGCAGGAGCAACAGATTGCTGGCCTGGGATCCAATATCGAAGCAATTGCTGTGAAGGGGACGTTTGATGATTGTCAGCAATTAGTGAAGACTGCTTTTCGCGATGATGCATTGAAGAATAGCATCACCCTTACCAGTGCTAATTCGATTAATATCGCACGGTGGATACCCCAAATGATCTTTTATGGCATCGCATATCGTGAAGCACTTAAAAGCAATTTGCCCGGTATAATTTGTGTGCCCAGTGGAAATTATGGGAACATTGCTGCCGGTCTGCTTGCACATGCTATGGGCATGGAATTTTCATCCTACCTAGCAGCACACAACGCAAATGATACAGTACCCAGGTACATAGAAACAGGAATATACGAACCGCATCCAACGCTCGCTACAATAGCCAATGCAATGGACGTTAGCGATCCAAGTAACTTCATTCGATTTCAATGGCTTATGAATACGATGGGTTCTAATGCACCGAAATTTTCGGCGAGATCTATCGACGATCAGGAAATTGTAGCAGCGATTCGCGATTGTTATTTCCAATATAAATATCTACTAGATCCACATTCAGCGACGGCGTGGAAAGTTCTGAAGGATCATGGTAGAAAGGGAATCATTCTATCTACAGCACATCCTCAAAAATTTGAAGAAACGATAGTTAGTGCGCTCGGATCCTATCCGGAAGAATGGAAACTTGCTATAGAAACAAACCCGATTAACAGGATTGTAATGGAAAATTCTTATTCCGGGCTACGTTCCATTCTATTGGAAATAAAAAAATAGCCTTCTCCCGTGAGGAAGAAGGCATTCAGGTTGGTTTTAACAGATCGCAGAGGCGATATATCATGGATTGCAAATTGCATACCAAAAAACATGTCCTTTGCATTTATGAAAATAATGCATCTTTGTCACCCCCATGGTACCGGATCCAGAAAAATATGATCAACGCGGAGCATCTGCCTCCAAAGACGAAGTGCATAAGGCTATTCGGAACCTCGATAAAGGCCTGTACCCAAACGCTTTCTGTAAAATCTTACCCGATGTAGTCGGCAGTAATCCGGATTATTGTAATATCATGCATGCTGATACCGCAGGCACTAAATCAAGTCTGGCATATCTGTATTGGAAAGAAACCGGAGACCTCTCTGTATGGCGAGGAATCGCGCAGGATGCACTCGTGATGAATCTCGATGATATGGCGTGCACTGGTATGACAGACGACATCATCATCTCTTCTACTATCGGCCGCAATAAGCACCTTATCACAGGTGATGTCATCGAAGCCATTGTCGAAGGGACCATGGCCTTCATACAAAACCTGGAAGACCGTGGAATCTCGATCAAACATGCAGGGGGAGAGACGGCAGATGTAGGAGACATCGTTCGTACAATTGATGTTGGTGTTACAGCTTTTGGCCGGATGCACCGTAAGGATATCATCGTCAACCAGATCAAGCCAGGAGCTGCTATTATAGGTCTTGCATCAGATGGCCAGTCGCATTATGAAGATGAATACAATAGTGGTATTGGAAGCAATGGTCTGACATCTGCCCGTCATGATATGCTTCATCATTCCTATGCTAATCGCTTCCCTGAAAGTTTCAGTCCTGAAACCAATCGCGAAGTAGTCTATAATGGTCCATGGCAACTCACTGACACAGTGGAGATCGATGGCAAGCCTGTCACCATAGGAAAATTACTGCTTTCCCCGACAAGAACTTTTCTACCCATCCTGGTTCCTATCATCAGAGAGTATCGCAGCAATATCCAGGGTATCATTCATTGCACGGGCGGAGCTTACAGCAAGGTGTTAAAATTTATTTCTCCCAATGTCTCTGTTCACATTGATGCCATACCGCCTATTCCACCCATTTTTAAATTGATCCGTGAAGCTTCGGATACATCTTTAGCAGAAATGTATAAGGTCTTTAATATGGGTATCCGGATGATGATTTTTGTAGATAAAAAATCAGCTTCCACCATCCTTGATCTTGCATCTGCCTTCGGTATCAAAGCGTACCATCTCGGTGAAGTAAAACGCTCAGCAGATCCCGCTAGCGTTATTATTAAGACCGGTGACGCAGCCGAGCCTACTGTAGAATACAAGTAATAACAATTACACATTCAGCCAAAAAAAAGTGAGAAACTCTTTCAAGAATTTCTCACTTTTTTTATTCCTTCTTTGGTAGGTTACTGACCACTGTTTATTCAACAATTGAAGGTGATCGTTGAGCCATTACTCACAACTCACAACTCACAATTTTATTCTACCATAAGTTTTTCAACAAGTGTTCCGGAAGCAGTATTCACTACGATGAAGTAAATCCCTGAAGTCAGCGCTGTCGTATTCACTCTATGACGTGATTCACCTGAAGGAACTGAAATATTTTCGCGTAGAAGAACACGTCCTGAAAGATCAATCAAATTGATGTTTGCATCAAAGAATTTGGTGGTATGTAGTGTTAAGATAGACTCCTGCCCATTTGCAGTTGGATTAGGACTCAATACATAATCATTTATTTCTGAGATATCATTAACACCTGTACCTTCTCCCACTTTGAAATTTTGAGTTTGACTGTAGCCGGCTCCTGTTTGTGATTCATTGTAAGGCCATACTTTCCAGTAATATGTTACACCTAATGGAAGTTCATCGATGGTCAGCTCTGATGAATAGACAAAATACTTCTGAGGACTAAAAGTAAAAGAAGAAAAGCGATCTATAAGTACCATGTAGCGGTTTGCACCGGGGACGTCTGCCCAGTCAAGGACAATATCCGTGGTACCGGAAGTTTCTTCTCCATTAATTGGATAGATATAATTTACCGGATCAACAACTGGGGTAGTCTTTGGAACCTTACCAGTTCTGATATAAGCACGCTGAACTGTGTAGAAATCAGTATTCATCAGATTTTTCTGAGTCTGAGTGAAGGCATAATTAGCGCAATTGGTATAATAACCCATGAAATTGTTGACCATAGGCATGATCACCTGATTATTTTTATCCCGGATTGATGTATTCTGATCGCAATCATTTTGATAAAGTAAACCCAGGTTATAATCTGGTGGTGTATCACAGATTCGGTCTCCGGCAGTAGCACAATTGGAACCATCCTGCAACTCAATCAGCAGTGATCCTCCACCTGTGTCACAAGGCTTGGTAAAATTCACATCTACGGGATTGTTATAATCGGTGGTTGTATATGGATAGCAGTCCCATCCTGCGTGCGGATGCGGGAGGCTAAAGAAGTGACCTAACTCATGGGCCAGTGTTGAAGTAGTGCCATTGATCTGGCCTTTTTTAGAAACTATCCAATCCTCCTGAGGATCATAATAAGCGAGCACTGTTCCGGGGCTTCCACCACCATCATTTGCAGAGTTGGTGATGAATACATTGACTGAATTTTTATCTTCTCCCAATCTCATTTGTATAGTAGCAGCTACTGAATGCGGAGTATTATAGACCGCATCATTATTCATGTATTTGAGGGTATCAATGTAAAAGATAGCTTCCTGGTCAGCATACTGAGCATTCAGGTTTGCCAACTGTCTGAACACGTCCTCCTCCTGGATGCGTCCGGTACCATTGGTAGCAGCTACAAGATGGAAGGTGACAGGAATGTATTTTACTGCATTGCGTGTTCCGGCGGGAAGTCTTTTATTGACGTCAACGCGCTCGAGCAAAGGAGCCTGTGGCGTCCCGCAGTATTGAGCTGAAATAAGTGTTGTGAAGAGGAGGCAGAATACGGATAAAACCAGTCTTGACATTTGTTGAAATTGCTTTTGTGGCCGCGAAGATAACCAAGGTTTTCAGGCCTGTTGATGGATGGTTCTTATTTCTTATTAGTTTTGCCGACATATACATTGATTCCTGTTAAATAATTCACCATATGTCAAAAGTTACAGTCGTAGGCGCCGGTAATGTGGGTGCTACCGTGGCCAATGTGCTCGCTCATCAAAACGTTGTTAATGAAATAGTTCTGCTCGATCTGATGGCTGATATGGCCAAAGGAAAGGCATTAGATACCTGGCAGCAGGCTCCTGTGGATGATTACTCTACCCGCTTGATTGGTACCGGCGACTATGCCGTCACCGCCGGATCTGATATTGCCGTTATCACGGCTGGTGTTCCACGTAAACCGGGTATGAGTCGCGACGACCTTATCTCGACGAATGCCAAAATAGTTTCCTCCGTCACAAGATCCATTCTGCAATACAGCCCCAATGCCATCCTCATTGTCGTCAGTAATCCCCTGGATGTGATGACTTATGTAGCGCATGTGGTTTCTGGATTGCCTTCCACCAGGGTCTTCGGTATGGCGGGAGTACTGGATACAGCACGTTATCGTGCGTTTTTAGCTGAGGCACTCGATGTTACTCCACGAGATATTCAGGCAATGCTTCTTGGAGGACATGGTGATACAATGGTTCCACTGCCACGTTATACAACGGTTTCCGGTATTCCGGTGACTGAATTAATTGATTCTGCAGCATTGGATGCAATCGTTGACCGGACTAAGAAAGGTGGGGGAGAGCTTGTGCAGTTAATGGGTACTTCAGCCTGGTATGCTCCGGGTGCTGCAGCCGCTCAAATGGTATCTGCAATTATTCGTGATGAGAAGCGTATTCTTCCATGTTGTATGAAGATGGAGGGCCAATATGGTCTGAACGATGTGTACATTGGTGTTCCGGTAAAACTTGGCAAAAATGGAATTGAATCTGTTATCGAACTGGATCTTAATGCCGACGAAATTAAACTCCTTCAGGATTCATCAGTAGCCGTTAAAGAAGTTATGAATGCTTACGATCAAATGGGTTTGAACTAAAGAATTTGCTTGCATGAAGAATCCAAAGCGGGTCTGATCTGTGCAAGAAACCGGAAAGATGTGATTGATAATAATAAAGTTGTTGCAGCCCTTAGTTCTGTCAAAGATCCCGCTACAGGTCAGGATATTATCAGCCGTAAGATGGTGACAGATCTCCGGATAAAGGAGAATAATATTCAGTTTCAACTATCAACAGCTGATCTTCAGGAAGCTCAAAAATCAAGTCTTAATTTTGCCTGTCTTGAAGCGATACAGGGAATATATCCGGATGCGGATGTTCACATC
>JALYSC010000221.1:0-1463 GCA_030855005.1 Bacteroidota bacterium
GGCAGATACCGCATGATTACCTCAATCTCTTCGCGTTCCACTACAGCGAGATCTTCCCTTCCTTGTTTTTCAAAGATGTCGAGGGAATCCTGGCGTTGCTTGATCAGCTTTTGTAACAATGCGATTTCCTTTTCTTCATTCAATACATCAGCAGATCCGGAGGTATTGAATAGTAAGATTGCAGATTTAATTGCCCTGATGCCACGTAGTCCAGCCTGATCTTTGGCTTTCATGGCATTTTTCAGATCTTCATTGATATTTGCTTCGAGTGACATATTTATTTTTTATGAATGATAAAGGTACGTATCCTGCAATGCAAAATGATCCCGCCAATTATGATGTTATTGGTCAGACCTACAATACGACTCGTTGTGCTGATCCATATTTACTAAGCAGGATCATTCATCACCTCCAGCCTGTTGATCATGGTAAATATTTGGACGTTGGTTGTGGCACCGGCAATTACACAATCGCCCTTAATAATGCCGGATATGCTTTGATAGGTATTGATCCCTCTGATATCATGTTAAAAGTTGCCAAGTCAAAACCTTCGCGGGTTGAATGGATGCAGGGTTCTTCTGAATCATTGCCATTTAATAACAATGAATTTGATGGAGCGATAGCTACTCTTACAGTACATCACTGGAAGGAACGCAAGAAAGGTTTGCAGGAAATTTCAAGAGCATTAAAGCCTGGTGCACATTTTGTAATCTTCACCTCAAGCCCTGAGCAGATGAAGGATTATTGGTTAAATCATTATTTCCCAGATATCATGCAACGCTCAATAGAGAATATGCCTTCAGCAGAAAGTATTATTGATGGCTTGTTGGAATTTGGATTTACTGATGTGCGCACAGAAAAATATTTTGTGCAGGATGATTTGCAGGATTTGTTTTTGCAATCCGGAAAGAACCGTCCAGAAATTTATTTTCAACAAAACATCAGAGATGGCATTTCAACTTTTGCATCTCTCTCCAACCGTGAAGAAGTAAAAGCAGGTCTGCAGCAATTGCGGAATGATATTGATTATAATTTATTTGACAACATTCATCGGGAATATGAAAGTGATCGCGGAGATTATCTTTTCATAGCTGCCCATAAAAATGCATCCTCATGAACTGGATTACTCTCCTCATCGCCGGCATCCTGGAAGTAGGTTTCGCTACATGCCTCGGAAAAGTCAAAGAAACATCAGGTCAACAATCGACAATCTGGTTTATCGCCTTTCTGTTTTGCCTTGTGACGAGCATGTATCTTCTTTACCGAGCCGCGCAAACCATTCCGGTCGGTACTGCCTATGCTGTCTGGACCGGTATCGGAGCCGTAGGAATCGTGATCATGGGCATTTTCCTTTTCAAAGAGCCGGCTACATTCTGGCGGCTTTTCTTTCTGACTACGTTGATTGCATCGATTATTGGTTTGAAGCTGGTTTCGTAGGTTCCAAAAACCAAGTGTTAAAACAG
>JALYSC010000221.1:1473-5690 GCA_030855005.1 Bacteroidota bacterium
GATAAAACAGCTCCCAACTCCCTGACAGTCAGCGCCTTAAGACCCTGTGGCACTACTAGTAGTGCCACCATTTACAACTGGCTGATATTGTGGGGGTTAGGGAGGATTTATCAATGGGTAAGCTCACCGCCACTTTCTTCGGTATTTTAGACCTTATGACTGCTACAGATCAGGCTTTTATGCTCGAAGCCATCCGCCTTTCCGCCCACGGAATGAACGCCAACGAAGGAGGGCCATTCGGCTGCGTCATCGTCAGAGATGGAACCATTATAGGTCGCGGAAACAACAAAGTCTCGTCAACTAACGACCCAACTGCACACGCGGAAGTCACTGCCATCCGTGATGCATGCAAGCATCTCAACACATTTGAACTGCAAGGAAGCGAGCTGTATACTTCTTGCGAACCATGCCCAATGTGTCTTGCTGCCATTTATTGGGCACACATCGACAAAGTGTATTATGGCTGCACACGACATGACGCCGCAACAATCGGATTTGATGATGAATTTTTATACGAAGAAATTTCTAAGGCACTTGTTGATCGCACGATTCCTATCAAACAAATGCTGCAACCGGAAGCTTTTAAGGTGTTTGAAAGCTGGATGGTGAAACCCGATAAAATTGATTATTAATACGAAGAGGATATTTTAACATCATTTAATTTATCACATTTTAAAATACGACCATGCCTTTTCTTTACTTCCTTCTTGCTTTGTTGGCAGGTATGATGATGCCTACACAGGCAGCCATCAATCATAAGTTGTCTACCTATGTGCATAGTCCGGTAACATCTGCTTTTATTTCTTTTGGAATTGGTCTGATCGCTTTGTTTGTATACATGCTCATAACCTCTGTTCCATTGCAAAATATAATGCACATCCGTAACGCTCCACCAATAGCATGGATGGGTGGTGTCTGCGGTGCTTTCTTTGTGACAGCTGTTGTATTCATTGTGCCCAGGCTGGGAGTCGCGCTGACATTCAGTATTTTGATTCTTGGGCAAATGCTGGCTACACTTCCAATTGATCATTTTGGGTTTCTCGATACTCCGGTTAAGGAATTTAATATCCCTCGCATGATCGGTGTGTTGCTGGTCGTAGGTGGAGTGATGATGATACGGCGTTTTTAATGTATTTTATTGACCACGCTCAAATTATGATATCCTTCATCCTTAATGACGAATTGATCAATACCAATCTTCCTGGGGGATTGACGGTGCTGGATTTTATTCGATATCAAAAGCATCTCACTGGTACCAAGATTGGTTGTCGTGAAGGAGATTGTGGAGCATGTACCGTTTTAGTTGGTCGCTTGAAAAATAATTCTATTCATTACGAGTCGATGACATCGTGCCTGATGCCTTTGCAAAATGCGAAAGGCACACATGTCGTCACGATTGAAGGAATTAATAATATTGATGGCTCTCTAACGCCTGTTCAGCAAAGCATGGTGGACGAAAATGGAACTCAATGTGGTTTTTGTACTCCCGGATTTATAGTTTCGCTGACAGGATATTGTCTTCAGGAAGGTCATGATTCATTGTCGGATACTATTGCTGCTGTCGATGGAAATATCTGCAGATGCACAGGATATAAATCAATAGAAAGAGCTGCCGCACACGTACATCAGCTAATGCAAAATATAGACGGATCATCGCAACCTGCATTTGCAATTTCAAAAAATATCGTGCCGGCATATTTTCAATCTATTCCATTACGACTAACTGAGTTAAACCAAACCACTCAGGTAATTAATCCCACGCAACGCCCGATGGTGAATGGCGGCACCGACATATACGTGCAGCGGCCAGATGATGTGATGCACACTGATATCACAACTTTCTTTACTTGGCCTTCTCTAAAAGAAATAATCCTAAGCGATGATAGAATTGAAATCGGAGCCTCTGTAACCGTGAGTGAATTGATGCAATCCCCAATCCTACAGGATTCGTTTCCAGCACTACACAAGTATATGAAACTCGTATCATCTACTCCCATACGCAACATGGCAACAGTAGGTGGAAACATTATTAATGCTTCTCCTATTGCGGATCTTGTTATTTGGTTTTTGGCGATGGATGCAACTGTAGTCTTGCAGAATGATTCGCGACGCGAAATCCCACTACGAGATTTTTTTACAGGATATAAAAAGTTAGCAAGGCATGAAGACGAGATTATTGAAAAAATTTATTTCAGCAAACCAAAAGGAAATACTCTTTTCAATTTTGAAAAAGCCAGCAAACGAAAACATCTTGATATTGCTTCCGTCAATACCGCCATCTATCTAAAGATGGAAGGAAATAAAATTCTCGAAGCTCATGTTTCAGCAGGTGGTGTCTCAGCGATTCCTTTGTATTTAAAAAACTTATCCTCCTGTCTTTTACATCTCACCTTCCCCTTTGATGATCATCACTGGCAGGAATTAAATTTTATACTTCAGTCTGAAATCAAACCCATCACGGATGTGCGAGGTACGGCTGATTACAAAAGATTATTGTTGCAACAATTATTTCGTGCACATTTTATAGAACTCTTTGATACACCATGATCAATCGCGATGCATACCATCACGTCCGTGGTGAATCTCAATATCTGGATGACATCCCTGTTATTCACAATACTCTGTACGCATCTGTACTTGGTTCACCTATTGCGCATGGCAAAATTGAATCGATTGATATTACAGAGGCAGCACAAATGCCTGGAGTGGTGCGAATACTATTGGCTAGTGATATTCCAGGGCAAAATCAGATAGGAGGCATCATTGCCGATGAACCATTACTTGCCGATACACACGTCCACTTTTGTGGTATGCCTATGGCGCTTGTCATTGCAGAATCTGAAACACTTGCAAGGCAGGCCGTTAAAAAAATCAAGTCAACCATTAAACCGCTTCACGTCATCACTGATCCACGTGAGGCTTTTAAAAAGAATGAATTAATCATTCCTCCAAAAAAGTTTACGCTTGGCGAAACAAAGACCGCTTTTAATTCCTGTATTCACATTTTTGGAGGTCGCGCCGATATTAATGGACAGGAACATCTCTACATCGAAACACAAGGTGCATATTGCGTACCGCTTGAAGGGAATAATATCAGAGTGCATTCTTCTACACAAGGTCCTACTGCTGTTCAACGAGCCGTTTCAAAAGTAACAGGTCTTGCGATGCATCAGATTGAAGTTGATGTTACGCGACTTGGCGGTGGATTTGGAGGCAAGGAAGATCAAGCCAATGTGTGGGCTGCTTTGTGCGCATTGGCAACACACATCACTGGTCGACCGGTGAAATACAGTCTCCATCGCGATGAAGATATGCGCATGACCGGGAAGCGACATCCGTATAGCGCGGATTACAAGATTGGTCTTGATGAGCATTACAAGATTGTGGCGTATGACGTTGTTTTCTTTCAAAATGCAGGTGCTGCCGCCGACCTTTCACCAGCAGTGCTCGAAAGAACATTGTTTCATTGCACCAACAGTTATTATATACCAAATGTGACGGCAACTGCCTATAGCTGTCGCACACATCTTCCGCCCAACACCGCCTTCAGAGGTTTTGGAGGTCCGCAGGGAATGTTTGTGATGGAATCTGCTATTGCTCATGCAGCAGAAAAATTAAATGTTTCTTCAGCATTCATCCAGGAGAAGAACCTACTTCGCAAAGGTGACGAATTTCCTTATGGACAATTAGCAGAACGTGAAGCTATTGAAACCTGGTCTTCAGCTAATGAGCGATTTAATTTTGAAAAATTGAGCGAAGAAGCAGATGATTTTAATCGCTCAAATGTCAATTTCAAACAAGGTCTGGCCATCATGCCGATTTGTTTTGGAATTTCCTTTACCAAAACACTAATGAACCAGGCACGCGCACTCGTTCATGTCTATACTGATGGTTCAGTGGGAGTATCTACTGGTGCGGTTGAAATGGGCCAGGGAGTGAATACAAAGATCCAACAGGTAGTAGAGAATATTTTTTCAATACCAGCATCGTCCATTAATGTTCATTCAACGAATACATTTCGTATTGCCAATACTTCGCCTTCAGCGGCATCAGCTACAGCAGATCTCAATGGCAAGGCAACACAAATAGCTTGTGAGAATATTCTCGCACGTCTAAAAGAAGTTGCCATTCTTGAATTAAATATTTCTGCACAACCTGAGCAAATTCATTTGAGAGATGGTGATGTTTATTTTAATGATGAGAAAACAGACCTCGAT
>JALYSC010000222.1:0-2260 GCA_030855005.1 Bacteroidota bacterium
GTCTACATGTTGACTTTATTAAAAAGTACACCATCACCACTAGCTCCGAAGAATGATGAAGTACAGATAAAAATCGTCACTTCATCAATCAATTCTTCAGCATCACAGGTTGCGCCTAAGAATTCCACGAAGAAGGGTGCGACATTAAAGAATGATGATAAGAAAGAGGAACCTAAAACACCAACCGGAGTAGTTATCAAATTTGATTTTGATGGCATTGAAGATAGAGTAGCATCATTGCCAGTGGCTGCAGGAAATTATTTTTCGCTTACCGCTGTCGATGACGCTGTTTATTATATGACCAATTCTACACGCACACCAAAAGCTGTATTGAAAGTTTATAATCTCAAAGACAAGAAGGAATCAGAGATAGGTGAATTTAGCAGCTATGTAATATCTTCTAATAAAAAGAAAATGTTGCTTGAGAAAGACCGTGGCTATGCTATCGTGGATCTTCCTAAAGACAAAGTAGTGATGGATAAAAAAGTAGATTTATCCAATATGCAATTGTCACTCGACCGCAAGAAAGAATGGGAGCAGATTTATAATGAAGCATGGCGACAGATGCGTGATTTTTTCTATGACCCGGGTATGCATGGAGTGGATTGGCCAGCCATGAAGACAAAGTATGCTGCATTGCTTCCGTATGTTAATAATCGAGCAGATCTGTCCTATCTCATCGGTGAGATGATAGGTGAATTAAGTGTTGGTCATGCTTATGTTGGCGGCGGGGATTTGCCAAAATCATCAAAATTGGAAATGGGTTTATTAGGTGCGCAATTAAGTCGTGATGCTTCCGGGTATTTTCATATTGATAAAATTCTAAGAGGAGAAAACTGGTCTCCTTCACTTCGTTCACCACTCACAGAAATAGGAGTGAATGCAAAAGAAGGTGAATACATTATAGAAGTAAATGGAGTAAGCACAAAATCAGTAACTGATATTTATGAACTTCTCTTCAACACTGCCGGCAACACCACAGAACTGACGCTCAATAGCAAGCCAGATAAAACAGGAAGTCATAAAACTCTCGTCATACCCACCGCTGATGAATCCGATCTATATTATCTGCAATGGGTACGAAAAAACATTGATTATGTAAGTCAGAAAACAAACGGCCAGGTAGGATACATTCATATCCCCGACATGGGTTCAAACGGTCTAAATGAATTCGTCAAATATTTCTATCCTCAATTACAAAAGAAAGCTTTGATCATTGATGATCGCGGCAATGGCGGTGGTAATGTATCACCACATATTGCTGAACGTCTCCGTCGTGAACCTGTCTTTGTCGAAATGCCACGAAATATTACCATTCCTAACATTGATCCTGATATGGTGCTCGGTCCTAAAGTTTTATTGCTGGACCAATATTCTGCTTCCGATGGTGATATTTTTCCATATCGATTTAGGAAGTATGGTCTTGGAAAACTTATCGGCCGCAGATCATGGGGTGGAGTAGTGGGCATCAGGGGTACGCTTCCATTCGTGGATGGCGGATTCCTCAACCGTCCTGAGTTTGCACGATACGACATCGATGGAAAATCATGGCCGATGGAAGGTCATGGCGTCGATCCTGACATCGAAGTCATCAACAATCCAGCCGATGAATTTAAAGGCATCGATAATCAACTTGATAAGGCGATTGAAGTCATTCTGGATGAGTTGAAGAACCGACCGGAGCTCCCTTCAGCCCCTGCCTATCCCCACAAAAATTAACCATCATCATCCCTGTGGCACTACTAGTAGTGCCACAAGGGTCTAACATGCTGATTGTGAGAGTCCCCGGATAGTTATCCACATACATTTTTTCCCTCCGGTTTCGATCCCATTTTAACAGTTAACTACCCCAATCGACAGCAGAAATTGTAAATTCACATCCCTATAAATAGCCCTGTAGATTCATGAAACTTTCGACTTCACAGCGCGCCATCGTAGGCGCATTTAAAGGCGTGAATAGACTCGTCGCCTGGCACCGCCTCCCTAAATGGATCGGTATCATCAACCTGCTTTCTTACCGCTACGAACTTCGCGCAAAGAATCTGCACGATACTTATCCGGATGCTACACACCAGGGCGATCCAAAGTCTTGTCCTTTCCACGATACCAAGTATATGAGCATTCGTCATTCAGATGGCAAGTTCAATGATCTCCAGCAACCATTGATGGGTTGCACTGGAATGCGACTCGGAAGAAATGTGCCAAGAGAGTTTACTCAGAGGCCTACAGAAGAAGAACTATTAACTCCTAACCCGCGCCT
>JALYSC010000222.1:2270-5688 GCA_030855005.1 Bacteroidota bacterium
CGCCTCATCAGCGAGCGGTTGATGAAACGCACAGAATTCAAACCTGCGACCATTGTCAATCTGCTTGCTGCGCCATGGATACAGTTTATGGTGCATGATTGGTTTGGACATTTTGACAGCCCTGAAAATATCGAAGTGCCACTGCCACCGGGTGATGATTGGGGCGAGGATAAAATGAAGATCCACCGCACACTTGAGGATACACCACTCAACGAAGTTGATCGCAAATTTCCGACTTACAAAAACAAGAATACACATTGGTGGGATGGATCACAGATCTATGGTTCCAATGAAACACAAACTCAACTTCTGCGCGGCAAAGCCATTGATGGACAGTTGCATGTAGAGGATAGTGATACTGATCATTTTCTCCCACGAGATCAACGAGGTATTCCGATTTCAGGATTTACGGACAATTGATGGACAGGATTGGAATTATTACACACGCTTTTCGCACTTGAACACAATTCAATTGCACGCCATCTCAAGCGTGAATTTCCGGATTGGTCGAGTGATCAATTGTTTGACACCGCTCGTCTTGTTAATTGTGCATTGATGGCCAAGATCCATACTGTTGAGTGGACACCTGCCATCCTTCCACATCCTGCTTTGGAGATTGCCATGAATGCAAACTGGTGGGGATTGATGGGTGAAAAACTTTACAAAATGTGGGGCCGTGTTGGCAAAGGGGAAGTGATAAGCGGTATTCCCGGTTCTGAAGTAGAGCATCATGGTGCACCGTTTACACTCACAGAAGAGTTTGTATCGGTGTATCGTCTTCATACTTTATTGCCTGATAATATTGCTTTCTATGATGTGCAGACAGGTGCCTATAAGTATACAGCCGAGATGAATGAGGTGATCTTTGAAAAAGCGCGCAATCCCATGAATAACGGATTAACTTTCACAGATCTGTTTTATTCATTTGGTATTGCACATCCTGGCGCCATTACAATTCATAATTTTCCAAATTTTCTGCGCAATCTCACAACACCTGATGGCAAACATCTTGATATGGCCACAGTTGATATCCTGCGTGACCGTGAACGCGGCGTCCCGCGTTACAACACTTTCCGCCGTCTCATTCATATGAAACCTGCGAAAACTTTTGAAGAACTGACGGGTGGTAATAAAGAACTCGCAAAAGAGATCAGCGAAATATATAATGGAGAAATTGAAAAAGTGGATCTTCAGGTGGGAATGTTATCCGAGCCTTTGCCAAAAGGTTTCGGATTTAGTGATACTGCGTTCCGCATTTTCATCCTTATGGCATCGAGACGTTTGAAGAGTGATCGTTTTCTTTCTTCTGATTTTAAGCCACATATCTATACTCAACCCGGAATGGATTGGGTTCAGAATACTTCTATGAAGGATATTTTGATTCGCCATTTTCCTGAGCTGCGCTCACCTTTGAGAAATGTGAAGAATGCATTCAGACCCTGGGAAAAGGTAGGATAATCGATGAGTATACTTTTCTGGTTTCTTTGGATTCTTGATTTGCTCCTGGCAGGATTGATACTTGGTGGCTCAGGATTTCGTGCCAGCTTTGGAGCAAGCACAGATTTGAATAGTATGTACTCTATCATACTTATAGTTATCCTGGTTGGTAGTCTAATAGTTCGTTTTATTTTGAAACAGCCTGCAATTAGTCTGATCATTGCAGCAATGCCAATGTTCACTTTGATTTGTATGTATCTTTTTGAAAAGAAAACGAAATATGAATGATCTTTACTCATTATGACGATCAACGAAATCATTCAGCAGCGATTAAACCGGCCTGAGAATAAGGGGGATGACTTTGGATTTACTAATCAGTATGGCCATCACAATAAGCGAATCATCAATAAAGATGGATCGTTCAATCTGATCCGCGTCGGTGAAAAAAAATCTCTATTTCATACCCTCATTACCACCACCTGGCCAAGGTTTTTCCTTTTCGTGTTTAGTTTTTATGTGATCATCAACATGCTCTTTGCCTGTGTTTATCTTGTCACTGATTTTGATGGCATCGGTATGACAGCTGATTACGAAGTAATGAATCGGTTTTTAATTGCATCCTTTTTTAGCGCTCAAACGCTGACAACGGTTGGGTATGGTTCTTTATATCCACTCTCTTCAATCATTAGTACTATCGCAGCCATAGAAGCACTAATGGGACTGATGAGCTTTGCCATCTTTACCGGATTAATGTATGGACGCTTTTCAAAACCACGGCCGGGCATCCGCTTTTCTAAAAACATGCTGTATGCTCCACACAAGCAGGCATATGCTTTTATGTTTAGAGTTGCTAATGAACGTAATCATACACTCACGGAACTTGAAGCGCGAATGCTGATGAGTATTATTGTATTGGATAATGGAAAGGAAAGCCGCAAATACCAATCATTGCAGGCTGAGAATAATAAGATTACAAATTTCCCCCTCAATTGGACAGTGGTTCATTACATCGATGAGTCGAGCCCCTTGTTTGGTCTTTCCATGGAAGCACTGCAGAGTTCGCAAATTGAAATGTTGGTCACGATTCGCGGATACAATGAATCTGCCGGACAGGATTTTCAATCAAAAAGCTCATATACCACTGATGAGATTGTATGGAATGCGAAATTTAAAATTCCGTATTTCTTCAGAGAAGATGGAGTTACAGTATTTGAACTGGATAGGATTGATGAATATCAGGAATTAAGTCAGGTTTAATTTAAAATACCAAATATGCATAACCAGAAGTATTTACAATTGTTGATTTCACTCATGTTCGTTATTGCCGGTTGCAAGCCGGATTCCAATACTGTGAAGTCGAATAGTACTCTCGAACAACATCGTCCGCAATATCATTTTTCACCACCTGCCCATTGGATGAATGATCCGAATGGTATGGTCTTTTATAAAGACGAATACCATTTGTTTTATCAATATTACCCGGATAGTACAGTGTGGGGTCCCATGCATTGGGGTCATGCCATCAGCAAGGATATGGTACATTGGGAGCATCTGCCAATTGCTCTATATCCTGATTCACTAGGTTATATTTTTTCAGGAAGCGCTGTGGTTGATTGGAAAAATACAAGCGGCCTGGGTACCGAAGCCAATCCTCCAATGGTCGCTATCTACACCTATCATGATGCCGTCATGGCGGAAAAAGGCGATTCAACTTACCAATCACAAGGATTGGCTTATAGTACGGATGCAGGCAGGACATGGATCAAATACGATCAGAATCCCATCCTCAAGAATCCGGGTATCAAAGATTTTCGTGATCCAAAAGTATTATGGTTTGAAGCCGGTAAGAAATGGATTATGTCCCTGGCTGTTTTAGATCATGTACGTTTTTATTCATCTTCAAATTTAATATCATGGAAACTTGAAAGTGAATTTGGAAAGACAGCCGGATCACATGCAGGCGTTTGGGAGTGTCCTGATC
>JALYSC010000223.1 GCA_030855005.1 Bacteroidota bacterium
TTTGCTTGGAGCGCATTGGGATACTCGATTTGCCGCTGATGAAGATGATACCGACAGCACTAAACCTCTCGATGGTGCAGATGATGGAGGTAGCGGCGTTGGAGTGCTGCTGGAGATTGGTCGCTTGCTGAAAGAAAATCCAATTCAGGTTGGCGTAGATATCGTATTGTTTGATGTAGAAGATCAGGGCACCTCAGATGGCACGCAGGATACCTGGTGCATCGGAGCTCAGTATTGGGCACAGAATCCGCATGTCAAATCATACAGAGCAGAATATGGGATATTACTTGATATGGTGGGCGCGAAAGGTGCTGTCTTTCAAAAAGAAGATCTGACGAATGTATTTCAAAAAGATAAGATTGCTAAAATTCATGACGTCTATGACAAGGTGTGGGCAATGGCAAATGGAATGAAGCAGGGTGATTTGTTTCTGAATGTCAGCGGTCGGGCCTTTACGGACGATCACTATTTTATTAATCTGTATACAGAAATTCCAATGATTGATATAATTCACAAACCATTGGACAGTGCAAAAGGATTTGGAGCACACTGGCATACACATGATGATAACATGCAGGTGATCGATCCGAGTGTATTAGGTGCTGTAGGTCAGGTTGTGACAGCATATCTTTATAACAACTCCAGACCACCGCAGTAAGCCGGCGGTTAATTGTCCATTCACTACCTTCGGATTCGAATCCGCAACCTATGCATTTCGAAACACTTGCTATTCGCATTCAGACAAAGACAACTGATCAGCTGGAACATAGCACCCCTATGTATACTACATCGAGTTTTATTTTTGAGAATGCTGAAGAAATGCGCGCTGTCTTCGCTGATGAACAGTCAGGAAATATCTACAGCCGTTTTACAAATCCTAATTGCAGAGAGCTGGAAGAAAAAATGGCTGCACTTGAGCAGACAGACGATGCACTTGCAACTGCATCTGGTATGTCCGCAATCTTTGCATCATTCATGGCTTTCCTCAGGACCGGTGATCATCTGATTTGTTCAAGAGCGGTATTTGGATCAACACAAACGATACTAAATCAATTACTACCGGGATGGGGTATCGATGTTTCATTTGTAGATCCGGTAGATCCCGATAGCTGGCAAAAAGTTGTACGACCCACTTCAAGAATGTTTTTCCTCGAGACTCCATCTAATCCTGGTCTTGATATTATCGATTTGGCCGAGGCCAAACGTTTTTGCGAAAAAAATAATCTACTGCTGAATGTAGATAATTGTTTTGCTACTCCATATCTGCAACAACCTGTTCTTTTCGGCGCCGACCTGGTGACACACAGTGCTACTAAATATATTGACGGGCAGGGACGCGTATTGGGTGGAATAGTGGCGGGTGATAAAAATCGAATTGCAGAAATAAAAAAACTATGCAGAAGTACAGGGCCTTCACTATCACCATTTAATGCATGGATTTTATCCAAAAGCTTAGAGACACTTGCTGTTCGTATGGATCGTCATTGTGACAACGCAGAAAAATTAGCCTCCTACCTTACGTCTCATGCTTCAGTTAGTACTGTGATCTATCCGCATGCCAGTGATCATCCGGCATTTGCGATAGCAAAAAAACAAATGAAACGAGGAGGCGGACTTGTCACCTTTGAAATAAAAGGAGGACTTGAAGAAGGAAAAAAATTTCTGGATGGGTTGCAACTATTATCGTTGACTGCCAATCTTGGGGATACCCGAAGCATAGCAACACATCCGGCCTCAACAACACATGCTAAACTTATTCCTGAAGCAAGACTTGAATCCGGCATAAAAGATAACATGATCAGAATCTCTGCAGGATTAGAACACATTGATGATATCATCAGTGATATTGATCAGGCGCTCTCTAAAAGTCATGTGTGATGCACGGACCTGAGTATGAAATTCCGGCCACCATATCCGGATTGCAATTTTATCATTCAGTTCAACCCTTTCCACTTGAGCAGGGAGGTGAGTTATCAGAATTGACAATTGCTTATCATACTTATGGAGAAATAAATTCTAAGAGAGACAATGTTATCTGGGTTTGTCATGCATTGACTGCGAATAGCAACGTCGCTGACTGGTGGGGCAACTTATTCGGAGAAGGAAAAATATTGGATCCCTCCAGATACTTTATTGTGTGCGCAAATGTTGTCGGCTCTTGTTATGGCACCACAGGACCACGCAGTAAGAATACAAAAACAAATCAGCCGTATGGAATGGAGTGGCCCTTAGTGACGATTCGCGATTGGGTAAAGGCGCATGATTTATTACGTACTCATTTAGGAGTAGAAGAAATCAATTTATGCCTTGGCGGTTCTTGTGGTGGTCACCAGGTATTAGAATTTGCTCTGCTTATTCCTGAACGGATAAAACATCTTGGGCTTCTTGTGACCAGTGCGCGGGAGACTTCGTGGGCGATTGCAGGCCACGAGGCTCAAAGACTAGCAATGGAGGCTGATGCTAGTTTAATTGAAAATACTGATATAGCTGGTGAAGCTGGAATGAAGGCCGCCCGCGGAATGGCATTACTGGGTTATCGCACATTTGAATCATACGTGCAGTCACAAACAGATAATGCTGATGTATTGATGGATCTAAAAGCATCCACATATATCCGCCATCAGGGTGATAAACTTGTGAAGCGATTTTATGCACATTGCTACTACCATCTGACTCGTTCGCTTGACTCTCATCATTTGGGTCGAAGTCGTGGAAGCCTTGAAGAAGTTTTAGGAACACTAACCATGAAATCTACAATAGTCGGAATTGATTCAGATCGTTTGATCCCACTAAGCGAACAAGCTTTTTTGAATAAATATATCTCAAACTCTTCATTTCACATCATCCCATCATTATATGGACATGATGGATTTTTGATTGAAGGGGAGGAGATCAATGCTATTTTCAGTGGAGGTGACTTCGACAACACTGATTTTCCTTAATCAATGTTCAGCAGAAGAATTTGATAGACTGGATCACTAATATTGCATGCTCAGCCACCTCTTGATTCGAGAATAATGATGGTGACTTCGACTTCACTCGAGATGACTTCGACTTCAATGATTTCATTTAATCAATGTTCAGCAGAAGAATTTGATAGACTGGATCACTAATATTGCATGCTCAGCCACCTTTGTTGCAGCTAAAAAGATCACAAAGTTGACTGAGCACGCAATGATCTATCTAAAGGTGACTTCGACGTCACTGCTAGTTTATAATTGATGTTTAAGCAAAGTCTTTGATTTAGCAGCTCAATAGTATTACATGCTCAGCCAACTTTATAATTTTTAAGAAGATCAAAGCTGACTGAGCAGGCAATGATCTATCTAAAGGTGACTTCGACGTCACTGCTAGTTTATAATTGATGTTTAAGCAAAGGCTTTGATTTAGCAGCTCAATATTATTACATGCTCAGCCACCTTTATAATTTTTAAGAAGATCAAAGCTGACTGAGCAGGCAATGATTTCCGACAAGTACATCCTGCAATTTTTCTTCAACTGTCTGTATAAATAAACTGTGATGTCGAAGGCAGCTGTCAATACGAATAATCTGTGATGTCGAAGGCAGCTGTCAATACGAATAATCTGTGACGTCGAAGGCAACTTTGTCTTACTCGAGTGAAATCCTGACTGTTATGCCTCCCTCAGTCGTAATTACTTTGTAAGAATTACTTACATAAGGTTCCTGCTTTCGGAAATCCACAAAGAATCGAAGATTAACATTCTTATTGATATCGTAACGAATTGCCGGCGAGATGGATATATCTTTTGAGCCTCTCGTTGGTCGTGCACCTGCCTGCTGATCGAGTAGGTGATTCAAAGTAAGGTTGTCACTGAAAGACATATCAAAAAGTATATCGAGGTCATTCCCTTGTTTGGCATCAGATTTATCTGACTGCTTACTGCTACTCGCTTTCTTTTTCTTTCCTCCACTATTAAATCCGGGAAGGAATCCTAGGCGCACATTCTTTAGCTTCCAATCAAATCCAAAATCTACAGTAGTCGAACGCGTCTCCGCCAATTCATAAGAAATGAATCCCATGGACAAGCCTCTTCGCTTGTTATAAGCAAAACTAAAATTCATGTCATTCTTCATCTTCACATCGATCCCGATCAAAGGTTGAAACTGTTCTTCAATGACGATGGAGGGAAGTAAAAATTTAGAATAATAATTCCGACTGATTGTATCAAGGTTAGCAGGATTACGCTGCCCTACAAGCTGATTTGATGTTGTATCATAATCAGTGTAGCTCAGATCAGACTCGAATGAATTGACGCTCAAAGAAGATTTATAGCCATGCGTGATACGTACGTTGCTGAAGATGTTTTTAAACATCGGCAGTTTACTTAGTCCGTTATAATTAACTGTCCAGTTAGGCTTTGGAATCCAGCTCAACATGTCTGTAAACTCAAAATTAGTTGGATCCTTTCCAGTGTAGGCAGAAAGAAAGGCAGGCACTAAGACATCCTGCTGTTTCCGCCCAAAGCCTTCACTATATTCAGGCCCATCAATATCATGTTCATCAATACCACGTTGATCAGAAATAATTTTACGGTTCTCTTCAAACTTATCGAACAACTGATTCAACTGAAGTGAATCATCCATAAACAATGTTGGGATCGACAAATAAGACATCGTGAAATTCCCTATTTCGCGTGGAGTACGACGTCCAATATCATCGATGGTATTAAAACCTTTTGTATACGTTTTAAAATAAACCGAGAAGTTATCGCCGACATTTCTATTCGCATCTATCTCAATCTTAAAGTCTGTGAACGGCTCAATAGTAAGTCTGCCGTCAAGTGTTTTAATTTTAGATTGCAGTACAGGCAAATTTTGGAATGCATTTGTTGTGATCCATCCTTTGCTTCTAGATTCAGCCAGGAAATCTCCGTCTTCTTGTTCTGCGCGTCGGTTAATATTCGGTTGTATACCTGCAATAAAATCCCACCCTGGAGCTGCAAATCCATTAGACATCCCAAGCAATCTGGAACTGGGTGTATAGCCGGGAATGGTAGTAGTCCAATTCTCGCTGTAGTTAAACCTAAATTTGCGGATAGACAATATGGGGCGAAGCACTGCTTTTGCAATCGGACTTACTGTATTAGTTTTTTTCTTATCATCTCCCGGTTTTGGCTGATTCGGTTGATCAGGAACTGATTTTGGTGGAGTTCTTCCCTGACGCGCGGCTGTAGTTGTATTGGTCTTATTTACCTTTGCCAGCAGCGGTATCTTATTGTAAAGTTTTACAAAATCGAAATCGGTTGATATCGATTTTTTCTGACCATTCTGGATCACATTTCCAAGTGAGTCAGTATTGATGGATGCAGCACGCCATCCATAGTTGGCATCATAACTAAGGTCTGCACGGATCCAGTCAAGGAAAGGAAAGTTCTTAGTAGGTAGATTATAGGTAGCACGTAATTGATGCGAATAATCTTTGGTCCGCCCAAATTTCTTAATGTTGGACCAGATACTATCATTTCTTTCGCTGGCAGGACGGCGGATCGGCACTGGTGTTCGATCTAAATATTCATCAGGTTCATCGATGACAGCATCATTAGCAGCGTTAAAATTGAGCTTGATAGATTTTGTCAGGTCCCAACGCAGGCTATAAGTTCTATCCCAGGTGAATCTCTTATCAAACCAGGTCTTAAAAGGAGCATCAGAAAAACGATATGAC
>JALYSC010000224.1 GCA_030855005.1 Bacteroidota bacterium
ATGGATACAATCCTGCATACAGGGTCGATGCCGTGATCAATCGGTTTCTCTTCAATGCTAATTTCCTTGGCAAGATCACTATTAATGGAAGTGGAGACCAGCACCGTAGTTTTATTCACGTGGAAAGGTGGCCAGCGTTATAGTAAGTATTGTGGATGGTAAAGTTGAAACGGGCACTTACAATCTTGTTGAACACATCCAAACTATCAATGAGATTGCTGCCGATATCCAACTACTATACCCAAGATTGGACATTATCCACGCCAACCACAACATCAGGATGAAGGATGTAATGACAGCTGTACCCTGCAGGATCTGGTCCCAGGTTTCATTACCCAATAGATCATTCCAATCCGAACTAATGGACTTCAAAAACAGATTTTCATTCTAACTCATTGATAATCAGAGTAACTATACATTCTACTCCTTTTTGGAAAAAGTGAGAAGGATCCGTTAATAGAGTCTGCAGATTATGGTCTAATCAATATAGTGCCCTAATTAATAGCTATATTTGCAACCCTTTCGGCAAAAAGTAGCCAGGGGATCCACCAAATCTGAAATTTTACCAAGGATAGCAATATGAGTGTCAAGAAAAGAGTGTTGTTTCTTACCCAGGAGATGTCTCCCTACACTGATCTTTCCGAAATCTCGGAAATTCTGAAAAAATTGCCGCTGTATACCCAGGACAATGGAATGGAAATAAGAGTATTGATGCCTCGCTTCGGCAGTATCAATGAGCGCAGGCATCGTCTGCATGAAGTAGTGCGTCTCTCTGGAATGAACATCATCATCAATGATGATGATTATCCATTGATCATTAAAGTAGCCTCCTTGCCGGGTGCACGTCTGCAGGTTTACTTCCTCGACAATGAAGAGTTTTTCAAACGCAAATTCATGTTTGAAGATCAGGCCGGAAAGCTGTATGATGACAACCAGGACCGCATGGTCTTCTTCTGCAAAGGAGCTGTTGAAACCGTCCGAAAATTTGGATGGGCTCCAGATGTGGTGCATTGCCATGGCTGGATGACAAGCCTTGTCCCTTTCTATCTGCGCACAGCCTATAAGGATGATCCGCTATTCAAAAAAAGTAAAATCGTCTATTCGGTCTACAACGAAAGCCTGGAATCTAATTTCAACAAGGAATTTTTCGATAAGGCATCTATCAACAATCTCCAGCCAAAGGACCTGATGGCATACCAAAACGGGGACGGACTCGTTAACCTTCACAAAGGCGCGATCGAGTATTCAGATGCCCTGATCCAGGGTGCGCAAAAACTGGATGCTACTCTAGTCAAAGAAGTGAAAGCCACCAATAAACCAACTCTGGGTTACCTCGACCCTGAAAGCTATTTGCCGGCATATTTCGATTTCTACAAAGGGCTGATGAACTAAATCCTCGGCCAGGTAACACCGGATTCTCTTATGACCCTATACGGACGAACTATTTTCATGTTGAGCGTAGCCATCCTGATTGCTGCCTCATGTACCAAACCTGTCTTAATTGGTTCGGATTTCCTTGACGAAGAAAAAGCATCCCTGAATTTTCAGGACACTTTTGACCTTTCGTTTTTTACTGAAAAATCCGACAGCATAATAGTCCATAGCGATCAGGTAAATCTTCAGGTAGATAATTTTCTGCTGGGCGAAATTCATGAACCGATCTTCGGCACATACAAGTCAGAAATCTTTGCAGAAGCCCTGCTTTCAACAGTCGCACTGGAAATCAGAGAATCAGTTCTAGACTCTGTTATACTTACCTTAAAATATGATTCCACCGGATCTTACGGTTCGATCACAGATCCTGTAACCATCGAAGTCTACCGGATGCTAGAAAGCCCCACTTTTAACACAGAGTATTATTCAGATCAGACATTTTTGACTGAATCTGAAGTGCTTGGGTCAACTATTATAGTTCCTAAACCAACAGATAGTGTTACGATCATCAAACCCGGAGTAGATACGCAGACAATCGCCCCGCATATTCGCATACCATTATCCCTTAGCAAACTAGCGGACTTTGTTACGCAAGATTCTGTGGTATTCTCTAATCAGGATAGCTTCCTCCATTATTTTAATGGCGTAAATATGCGTATGGCAAATGTCACAAATACGATGTTAGGAATTGACCTGACAAACGCTGTCAGCGGTATCACTTTCTATTATCATAAAGGAACATTATCAGACCGCTCGTATAAATTTGTGTTCACCTCAGGTGGGGTCAAAACAGTACATCAGCAGCATGATTACACCGGTTCATTTGCTGAATCTTCACTCACTGCAGATCCTGAATTGAACTATTGGTTCGTACAGGGTATGTCTGGCCTGACAACAGCAATGAAGATCAATGACCTGGACAAGATTAGTCCTGCCATTATCAACCAGGCTGAACTGGAAGTCTACTGTAGTTTCCCGGATGGCGATATACCTGCGCTTTATCCTCCCATTCCATATCTCGTTACACAAGAGAAAACAGATACTTCATTTATTAATTCTGTTGATGCAGCTGTCGGACTGATCCGTACCAGCGGTGATATATCAAGTACTGCTTACAAGACTTTTTACGGTGGGGTTTTAGAAAAAGTATCCACCGGAACTCCTGATGTGTACAGATATACTATGAAGGTAACTGCCCAGTTGAAGGACATCTTCCAGGAAAACAAGGAAAATATCATATATTTCAACCCATTAAACAAGGTCGACGTACCCAATCGGTCCGTGATGTTTGGACCGGGTCACCCGGATTACGCGCCACGACTGAGGATTTATTACACCGCTTTGTAACAATCTTTTACAAAAGGCAATTAAGTGAAATACACCCAGGCCTGAATAGATGCCACTCTCCTGAGAATTAAATCATGAATCGTCCGGCATCAGAACATAACAAATCAGAATAACACATCTACTATTATGTGTGGAATCGTTGGATATATTGGACACCGGCCAGCCTACCAGGTGTTAATTCAGGGCCTTAAGCAACTGGAGTATCGCGGCTATGACAGTGCCGGGGTATCCCTGCTCAATAGCAGTATGCAACTGTTTAAGAAAAAAGGTAAAGTATCCGAACTGGAAAACTTCATTGGAACTCAGGAGCTCGATGCTACAGCGGGTATGGGTCACACTCGCTGGGCTACTCACGGTGAGCCAAACGATATCAATGCGCACCCCCACGTTTCTAATAACGGCAATCTGGTAATGATACATAATGGCATCATTGAAAACTATTCTGTCCTGAAAGAAGCACTCGAACGCAATGGCTATACTTTCAAAAGTGAAACAGATACAGAAGTATTTCTTAATCTGATTGAAGCCTACCAGGTAAGAGAAAATCTTGATCTCGCCGACGCGGTAAGCACAGCTTTAAGTAAAGTTGTAGGAGCTTATGCAATCGTGATTGCTGATATTCGTAACCCGGATGTTCTCGTTGCCGCAAGGAAACAAAGTCCACTCGTTGTTGGGATGGGTGAAAATGAATATTTCATCGGGTCTGATGCAACTCCGATAGTCCGCTATACCAACAAAGTCATCTATCTGAAAGATGATGAAATAGCAATTCTCGACCGCCATCATGGTGTCACTATCAAGGATGGTAAAAATAGAATACAAAAACCTCGCATAGAAGAAATATCGCTTCGAATAGAAGAGCTTGAAAAAGGCGGATATGAGCATTTTATGCTTAAAGAAATTCATCAACAACCGACTACCGTATCGGATTGTATGCGTGGTCGGCTTAATGATCAGGAAGGCTGGGTAAAACTCGGCGGGATGCAGGAATACGCATCACAGTTTGAAAACGCACAACGTATCATAATCGCAGGTTGTGGTACATCATGGCATGCAGGTCTCATCGCAGAATATCTGTTTGAAGACCTTGCCCGCGTACCGGTTGAAGTAGAATATGCTTCTGAGTTACGTTACAGAAATCCTGTGATCCGTGAAGGAGACATCGTGATGGCGATCTCTCAATCTGGTGAAACAGCAGATACATTAGCCGCACTGGAACATGTAAAAAGCAAAGGAGCACTGATCTATGGTGTTGTCAACGCTGTAGGTTCCTCTATAGCTCGTCTGACTGATGCAGGATCTTATATTCACTCCGGTCCTGAAATTGGGGTCGCTTCAACAAAAGCCTTCACTGGCCAGGTGACTTTATTAAGCATGGCGGCACTATGGCTGGGACATCGCAAAGGCACCCTGTCAAATTCAAGATATCGCCAACTGATTTCTGAACTGGCCCGCATCCCGGAACAGATTGCAGAAACATTGAAAGTAGAAGATCAGATCAAATATATCGCCTCCGAAATGACGGATTATAACAACTCTCTTTACCTGGGACGTGGTTATAATTTTCCTGTCGCGCTGGAAGGTGCATTAAAGCTTAAAGAAATATCCTACATCCACGCGGAAGGTTATCCGGCCGCGGAGATGAAACATGGTCCTATTGCTTTGATTGATGAGAATATGCCTGTAGTAGTACTGGCTACCAATCAGAGTGCGTATGACAAAATCCTGAGTAATATCCAGGAAGTCAAAGCTCGTAAAGGAACTGTGATTGCAATCGTATCTAACGGAGCTAAAGAGATCCGGAAGTTTGCAGATCACGTTATCGAAATCCCCGAGACCGCAGAACCTTTTTCACCGCTATTGTCCGTGATTCCGACACAGTTATTGTCTTACCATATTGCTCGCCTGCGGGGTTGTAATGTGGACCAGCCAAGAAATCTGGCAAAGAGTGTGACAGTGGAGTGAATATGGTGAGTTGTGAGTCCTTCGGCTTGCTACACGAAACCATGTGCTACAGCTCAGGAACCGTGGTGAGTTGTGAGTTGTGAGTTGTGAGTTGTGAGTTGTGAGTTGTGAGTTGTGAGTTGTGAGTCCTTCGGCTTGCTACTCGCAAGAAGGTGCTACAGCTCAGGAACCGTGGTCATGCTTGATTAATAGCACCTTTGGTGCTTCATGTTGGTTGTTACAGATTGAATAATAAATTGAAAAAAACATTAAATACCTATATATCTCATGGAGATAAGAGAAGATGACAATTTGTTGCTGGAATACAATTCGCTAAGAGAGCGATTGCTATTGCCTGAATATGGAAGAAACATCCAGAAGCTGGCAATCCATGCTAAAGAAATAGAGGATCCGGAGTTGCGACAATCATATGTGGAGACGCTGATCGAATTGATGAATCAGATGATCCCCAACAGTAAAAGTGCGAAAGAGATCGAGGATAAACTCTGGAATCACCTTTTTTACATTGCTGGATATGGCGTAGAAGTAAATATCCCTGAAGGTGTTACCCTGCACAAGAAAGGTGAGGTATTCATGCAGCCTGCAGAAGATCTGGAGTACCCTCAGAAGAAGATTCCGTATCGACATTATGGACTTAATGTCCATTCTATGATTCAGAAAGCTATCGCATTGGAAGAGGGGCCTAAAAAAGAGGAGTTTGCTAAAGTGATCGCCAGCTACATGAAGCTTGCTTACCGTACCTGGGGTAAGGAACAATTCGTCAATGATGAAGTCATCAAGGAAGATCTGAAGAAGATGTCGGGTGGCCAACTCAGTGTATCAGATGATGCGAGTATCGACATTTATAAAAATGTGGTATCGGCACCCAGCAATAATATACAGCAGCGTCGTAAGCAATATAAAGGCTCAGGCGGTAGTCAGCAGCAAGGGCGG
>JALYSC010000225.1 GCA_030855005.1 Bacteroidota bacterium
CTATTGAACATGCGCGGAAAAAAAATTAAAAAAATGAAAACTATTACAAACTAATGTTGCGCCTGAGTCTCGTCTCGATGTACGATGAGACGCTTGTTGAAGCCATCAAAGGATTAAAGGAATTAGATTATTCTTTTCCAAAAGAAACGAATTGGGAAGAAATTAATACCAACCTCGCACCTGTTATTGCCTATTTTAAAGATCATCCTATCTCGAGTATGGAAAATATTCCCTGGATGACTGATCCGACAGCACTGGCCGTGATCAAGATTATGGACAATCTATCCACACCCTTATATGTTGGCGGCAAAACAGAATTGTGGATACTGCATGCATTAAAAAAAATACAACTATCTATAGACTATGGGATGTCCTATCAGATGTCATATGCTTTTTCGGAATTTGGACTCATCTGTTGTATCCTTGGAATGTACGAATATGGATTGCCGGCTGGCGACCTTGCTAAAAAGTTGTCTTTCCGTTTCGAAAAGGAAGCACTACGCCAGAAGGGACGGACCGGGCATATTGTAGCCAATTATGTGTATTCCTATTTCAAACCCATTCGGGAAATCAATGAATACAACCTGATTGCATATAAAGCAAACCTGGAAAGTGGAGAACTCATCTTTGCTGGTTACACATTATTTCATTCGTACTTCAACCATTTCTTTTCATCGGAAAAGACCATCCAGGAATTAATTCAGGAATTTACTCCGGGTATAGAATACAATACCAAGATCAATCATCTTCTGGCTCTTCATTCACTCCTGGCATTGGAGATGTGTACTGAATACCTCGTTGATCCTTCGATGACAGGGAAAGAAGTGAGATCTCATCGTTATGATGTTCCTTCTTTTATTGAATTATGCCTAAGCAAAACTGAATACTATGGCCCTGTAATGATATCACTGTATGGGCTTCTCGTCTATAATCTTTTTGAAGATTATGACAGAGCTCGTGAAGCAGATGCAAATGCGGCAAAATTTATTGCACCAATCCTTGCCAGTCCGGTACATTATGGGTCATACATGTTTGCACATTGCTGGTTACACCTTGAATTAAAATTAAAAGGCATACAACCCGATTTACCACCAACAGTCGATGAATATTTAAAGAAACTGGAAGGGTTTAAAACGCACTGTCCTGAAAATTTTGAGGATAAATATTTATACCTGGATGCACTTCAATTAATGATCGCCGGTAAGGACGAGGAGGCATTTCGCCAATTAGAGGCTGGTGTAGCTGCAGCAGAGCGAAGCAAGTTTATCCACATGGCCGCTTTAGGTCATGAAAAATTAGCAGAATACTGGATCAATAATGGTCGGAATCATTACGCAACTTACCATATCCGCAAATCCATTCTCTTATTTACTCAATGGGGCGCTATTGCCAAGGTAGAGCATCTGAAAAAGCGGTTTAAAGATTTCTCTGGCATACAGGCTTTGCAAAATGAGCGGAGCTCGGGATCAATTTCTAATTCTACTGACATGTTTATGGCAGACACGCTCGATCTGATGAGTGTCTTCAAAGCTTCACAAGCACTGTCGGGAATGTTGAGCATGGAGGATTTGAAAAAATCCATGATTGATGTGGTGATGGAGTGTGCAGGGGCAAGCCGTGTAGCGCTGATCGTTCCGAAAAAGAATGATCTGTTCTTGGAAATCCTGGCTGATGTTAATCATGATTTTATCAGTGACGCCATGCCATTAGCGGAGGCGTCTGAGTTATTGCCCGTTTCAGTTATCAACTACGTAAATCGTAAAAGAGAAAGTGTCATGATCAATGTAGTATCCACTGATCGTGTGTTTGATCGTGATGTTTATTTCGAAAGACACAAACCTGAAGCGATCTGGACTTTGCCACTTATGGTAAAGAATGAGATGAAAGGAATATTATATCTGGAAAACAAGATTGTAAAAGATGCTTTTACTGAAGAAAGAGTCAACCTCCTTCATTTGCTGAGTTATCAGCTGGGTATTTCACTTGATAATGCGCGGCTATATGAAAATGTCTATGAGACGAATAAGATTTATCAGAAATTTGTTCCCCTTCCATTTCTAAAAACGCTGGGACATGATTCAATTCTTGACATCCGCTTGGGTGATCAGATCCAGCGTGAAATGACGATCATGTTTACGGACATACGTTCCTACACCACCATATCTGAGTTATTATCTCCTGAGGAGAATTTTAAATTTATAAATGATTATCTGAGTTACATGGCACCATGTATTGAAACACATGGTGGCTTTGTTAATCAATTTACGGGGGATGGTATCATGGCACTCTTTGCCAGCGCAGAGCAGGCACTGAAGGCAAGCATTATGATGCAACACGAAGTAAGGAGGTACAATGAGGAAAGAATCAAAACAGGATTAGTTCCCATTAAAATCGGGATTGGTCTGCATACCGGCGTGATCATGCTTGGAGTGATTGGTGATAGGGATCGACATGATACTGGTGTGATTAGTACAGAAGTGACTACTGCCGCCCGCATAGAAGGACTTACCAAAATATTCGATGCTTCCATCCTATTGAGTGAAAGCACGCTCCATAAAATCAGTAATCCTGGAGAGTACGAACATCGTCATCTGGGCGCCGTAAGGGTCAAAGGGAAATCAGCTGCCGTAAAAGTGTTCGAATGCTACCATGGAGAAACAGCTGAGATGATATCACTTAAAAAACAGACGCTGGAGGATTTCAATGCGGGTCTTGCTTCGTATCTCTCAAAAGATTTTCTCGTGGCTGCAAGTCATCTCAAAAAAGTTTTAATAAGCAACCCAGCTGATGTGACAGCAGAAAGATATTTCCGTCATGCAGCAGAACATATGGTTAAAGGTGTAGGACCCGAATGGAGTGGCATTGAGATAATGACAGAAAAATAGAACAGCGGAAATGCAGAAATAGAAAGACTATTCTTCTTCCTCTGTGGATGTATCGGCCTCCCCCTCGGTAATCGTGAGGTAATCCATATCACCGTATTTTTCTTCGTATTCTTCTTTTACGCTTTCTTTCAATTCGCCGCTTGCGTCATAATCATCATCATCTTCGATGATTTGTCGAGCTTCGATAAGTGTCATGCGCACGAGATAATAACGATCATCGGTTTCGAATGGTAATGCAGAGACAAATTTGCCTTCTGCGTTTTTGTACTGGATGAGGTACTTCGCGAACCCAAAAGGATACATGAATTTGATTTGTTCCTGGATGTTTTCATCCAGTTTTTCATAATCCTTTACGACTCGTGGTTTGTTGGACATGTGATGGAATTAATTCCCTTAGGAAAGTGATGCTGTGAGGCCTTCCTCCTTTCAGGGGGTAAGTTGTATAAATTTTGTTCACAAACAAAAGACTTTTCCCTGAAATTCCCCCAAGAAAATTTATTTTTTTTTTGACCCTTGTCTCCACCACTCATTCGAACCTCATAAAAGACTGTTTTCTCCCATTCTATTATAAATAAAAAAGAGGCAAAAGTCTAATCACTTCTGCCTCTTTATAAAATCAATCCATCAATCCAACCCACCGGCACATCAGGCCAGTGCTGAAATATCTCTTATTAGGATACTATTACGAGTAAAGTATATTTTGTTTGTTTTGCGCAGATCATTGAATACGGCAGTGACTGTCTGGCGACTTGTACCTGTATAATTGGCTATATCCTGCTGAGTCAGCGAATGCTTAAGCAGTGTCTCCATGCCAACCTGTCTCCCACATTGTTGCGCATTCTCAAGTATGAAATCAATGATCCGGCCACGGGCATCCTTAAAGATCAGTGATTCAAGCTGATTTTCTGTTTGCCTCAGTTTATAACCTATCATCGAAACCACGCTCAGTGTGAGTTGTGGATTCTTGTCCATAAGATGTCTAAATACTTCAACCGGGATTTTGTAATATGTAGTAACGGAAGAAAGAGAAGCCGCAAAATTGCGATGAGGCACTTTCTGCTGGATAAGTGCAGATTCTCCAAAAACCATTCTTGGATAGAGAATTTGTTTGATGACCTCACGGCCATCCTCATGGTGTGTTCCTATTTTAACACTTCCCTCTGATAGGATATAAAAATGCTCTGCCGCATCTCCTTCACAGTAGATGGTGGAATATTTTGGGGCAGTATGCAATTCCATATGCTGGATAAGGATATTCATCTCTTCCTTTTCCAGGACATTAAAGAATGGAATACTTTCGAGTACTTCTTGTTTGGAGGCCATCATCTGATCGGTAAGTCAAAGAATAATCATGTGTCAGTTATATGACACAATTTTCTTCTTCACCCCCTACGGAGTTCAGAATAAAATATCAACAGAATGGTCTTAGGGCAAATCGAAAGAGGTAATACTGTGGGCAAAGCCACTGAAATTGCCAAATCCGCCATCGATATTGTTAAAGATGGTGACCGGCTCAGACCATTGATCCTGACGGGCAATTAACTGCCGTGCTAGCGTGCTATGGTATTTGTAGTACTCTTCCGTAATAGTGCGTAACTCTACATAGACACGAATAAGATCATTATCGTTGATTACATAATCATCAAATTCGAAGGTCAGCGGATCGTTGGGATTAAGATCATCTTTATCAACCAGGACTCCGTAATCATAGTGATGGATGAATTTCTGATCGTCGGAAGGATTGGGATCCTTGATAAATAGAAAGTTTTCGTTGCTGCTATACTGATTGTAAAAGACAAGGTGATAATATCTATTACTCTCAAAATGATTGATGTTAAATTGAAGAGTGTAGTGGATGTTCTTTTTGAATTCATGCAAATCAGAAGGCTTGATCACAACATCCTTTATGACAAGATCAGAAACCGAACTTGGATTTGGAATTTCAGTACTGGATTGCACCAATGGAAACCCAGGAGCAAATGCTGTAATGCTATAGGACAAGCCCGCTTTAACGAAATTTGAAGGCACACTAAAAAAATGATCGCCTGATTCGGTGGCAGGTTCAAGCCGAATTGTTATATCAGACTCCCTCTCAGTCAGATCGACAACGAGATTATCCGGCGTATAAAACTGAGTGGAATCAGTAGGACTTAGTGAAGCATATACATAAACCTTTTGATTAGCATCCGGCGATAAACTTGAAATAATCGTCAGTTTCGGAGGTGCATTCACATCATATTCAAGAGGAGATTCACAACTTGCCAGCATTAATAACCCTGCAAATAGCACTCCCGTAATGTGTATCCCCTTAGTAATCACTCTTTAAAGATATAACCTTTTTGCCTGCAATATGACAATTCACCGTTCCTTAACCTTTGACAGTTACTTAAAAGTAAACCGATAGGCAACAGAAGGGTAGAATCTAAACAATGAGAATTGCCTGAATTGAAATGTCTGCGTTCCCGGATCCTGGACTACGGTGATATAAAATGGATTAGTTCTGTTGTACACATTATACAAATTCACTGCCAGCGAATGATTGAATCTTGTTTTGGAAGTGAAGTGATATAAGATATTGATATCCATGCGATGATAGGGTGGTAATCTGAATGCATTTCGCTCAGAAAATACAAGTCCTATCTGAGGGAAAACAGATCCCGGATTAAAAAATTTACTCTCTGCCAGTGTGATGGCAATTCCACTGCCATAGACCAGGTTAAGTCCCATACTAAGTCTGGAACCTACTTTAAATTGACTGGTAAGCG
>JALYSC010000226.1:0-5263 GCA_030855005.1 Bacteroidota bacterium
CATCTAATAGTGGCTCATTAACACCGATCATATAACACCAGATGATAAATATGTAACAAAATGGACTCTTCAGTGAGAACAATGTATCCTGCGCCAATTATTTCATAAACATTTTCAAAACGCACCTGTTAAATAATTCTGAAGGCCGGAAATTTCATGCTATTTTTAAATAGCAGGATGGAAGGTTAGAATCTCTTTACTGAAATTCGTATTCACCTTAATCACGATTTTTAATCTTAAACCAATTCGATATGAAACTCTCTCAAAAAGTCACTTCGCTGTATTCCCGCCTTGCCCTGGTGGTAACACTTTGCTTAATTCAATCCGTATCATGGGCTCAGGATAAAGGTATTGATGTAGATATTGATTTAGATAAGGGAGGTAACTGGTATGCTAATCCAATCGTGTGGGTTATCGGTGGTGCTGTGTTCATTCTATTGCTCGTAGCTTTGTTACGCAGCAGCAATAAAGGAGCATAATGACCTGAGGTCCGCCCGAATAAACTCAATTATTTGAATAAAAGCGATCAATTGGTCTTCAATGACCGGTTGATCGCATTTTTATTACCACAAATGCTGCCAGCCAATGAAGAGTGCATTCCTGATTGAATACACTATTTTTGTAGGCTCATGGAAAAACTGTCCGTTGAAATAAAATCAATCATTGAGAGAGAGATCGAAGGTATCCGAAATATCCCTGTCGATCAGTCTGTTGAAGATGCGATCAATCTCATCTATATGCAGGTGCATCAGCACGGAGGAAAGGTGGTCATTTCCGGTCTCGGCAAAGCAGGGCAGATTGGACATAATATCGCAACAACCTTAAGTTCAACAGGAACACCGGCAGTCTTTCTGCATCCTACAGAAGCTCAACACGGAGATATGGGGATCCTTCAGAAAGAAGATATCCTCTTTCTCATTTCCAATAGTGGCAAGACGCGTGAAATCATCGAACTTCTCCCACTTGCAAAAAAAATATTTCCGCATATAAAATCTATAGGATTGACAGGTCATCCTGAAAATGAATTGGGCAATATGGTGGATGTTTGTCTGAGTACAGGCTATCCTAAAGAAGTGTGTCCTCTGGGACTGACCCCAACAACAAGTACTACTGTGATGACAGTATTAGGGGATGTGATCGTAGTGACCTTAATGAAGAAAATAAATTTTACAAAAGCAGACTATGCCATGCGCCATCATAGCGGATACCTTGGTAAAAAAAGCAATGTGGATGAATAGATTATTTCTGATAGCCGGCCCTTGTATTATAGAAAATGAATCGACGCCACGGTTGATCGCGAAAACCGTAAAACCAATTTGCGATGAATTGGGCATCGACTATATTTTTAAAGGCAGTTACCGGAAAGCAAACCGAACACGCGAAGACAGCTTCACAGGTATTGGTGATGAAAGTGCATTGGAGATTATAAAAGGTATAGGAGCAGAATTTGGAATCCAAACCCTTACTGATGTGCACGAAAGTCATGAAGTGGATATGGTAGCTAGTTACGTGGATGTATTACAAATTCCAGCTTTCCTCTGTCGCCAGACTGCATTATTACATGCGGCAGGCAAATCAGGTAGAATTGTCAATATTAAAAAAGGTCAATTTGTCAGCCCTGAGGCCATGAAGTATCCGGTAGAGAAAGTGCAATCCACAGGGAATAAGAATGTATGGATATGTGAACGTGGTTTCACATTTGGTTATGAAGACCTGATTGTAGACGCGACTGTGATACCGCGTCTTCGTAAGCATGGTGTACCTGTTGTCATGGATTGTACGCATGCGACACAAGTGCCTAACCAGGACAATGGGGTAAGTGGTGGAAATCCTGAATTCATCGGAACCCTTGCATTGGTTGCAGCAGCGACAGGAGCAGATGGATTATTTATTGAAGTACATCCGGATCCCAGGAATGCATTAAGTGATTCCGCTACTATGTTGCAAATCGATTTACTGTATTCGATTTTAGAAAAAGTCATACGTGTCCGCCAGGCAATTCAATAATGGAAGAAAGATCAATACGCGAAAAAGCATCACTCATTCGTATGCTTATCCTTGATGTGGATGGAACCATGACAGATGGTGGCGTCTACATCGACACCAATGGTATTCAGTCTAAAAAATTTAATATCAAAGACGGTATGGGCATCACCCAGCTCATCGAAAAGGGAATAGATGTAGCGATCATCAGCCATAGTCGATCACAGACTATCCTCGATGAACGTGCCAGGATGTTGGGAATTAAGTATGTCTATTCGGGCAAAGAATCGAAACTGAAAGTCATGCACCGTTGGATTTTGGATATGAAACTATCACAGGATCAGATTGCGTATATGGGCGATGATGTCAATGACATTGAAATCATGCAGGAGGTGGGATTGTCTGCATGTCCTGCAGATGCGCACTCTTCCGTGGTTCGAATTGCTGATGTCGTCTTACAGAAAAAAGGTGGTGAAGGTTGTGTACGTGAATTTATAGATAGGTACTTGCTGGCTGACAATGCCTGATCTTCAGCAATGCGTAAAGCAAATATTACAATTTATTGTCATGTAAAATTAGGCCTTCTGCATAGGAGTGCTTCAATTTTACAGTATGAATTATTCTATTTTTATCGCACCTACTACCGGAGACTTATACACAAACATGGATAACATAGGAGCTGCTCCCGATTCACAATTACTCCTTCGCGAGATGGAGGATCTGTTGCGGGCGCACGTCATCCTGCGCACTCCTCCTTATGTCCTTGTCGTATGCAATCTTCATAATCGTCCGGCGCTTCGTCAGGAGTTAGGAAGACAGCGCGAGATTACATTTCGACTGGTAGGGGAGAGTACAGGTAATCCAATTGATATTGATAGTTTCGATGATTACTACGAACAACTAATTATCTGGGATGCAGTCGCGGGTAAGCTGGTAGGTGGGTATCGGTTTGGTTGCGGAGATAAAATATTCAACCTCTTCGGCAGAGAAGGATTCTACATCCATTCTTTCTTCGAATTCAATTCTGCCTTCGATTTATACCTTCCAAATTGCCTGGAATTAGGGCGATCCTTTATCATTAAAGAGTATCAGAAAAAAAGCCTTCCATTGTATCTATTATGGAAAGGTATACTTGCTTACCAGATTAAGCATCCTCAATATCAATATTTGATTGGACCTGTTAGTATTAGCCGATATTATTCTGACTTCTCACGAAAGGTATTGATGGAATATGCGATGAAACATTTCATGCATCAACAATTCTCAGCATGGTTTCGCCCACGCATTCCGTTCGATCCTATCCTCAATCTTTCTCAACAAAAAGAACTGGAATCGATTCCGGATATAGCTGCACTTCGTCTCGAAGACATAATTGATCAGATCCGGCCCGAGCATATTGAGTTTCCCATCCTGATGAAGCAATACATCCGGCAGAATGCTCGCTTCCTGGGTTTTAATCTTGACCCATCATTTAACAATGCCCTTGATGGTCTAATGATCCTTGACATGGCTGATATTCCTGACCAAACTGTGGAGCTTCTACAAAGGGAGATGTAAACAGATTTTTCCCTGTGGAAAACCGCTTGGCGCCCCTGACAATCAGTATGTTAAGCCCCTGTGGCACTACTAGTAGTGCCACTACTTTGTTTTGGGTGAATTTCAGCGGAGAAGCGTTAGAAAGCAGAAAAATTTTTCCCTGTGGAAAACCACTTGGCGCCCTTGACAATCAGCGTGTTAAGCCCCTGTGGCACTACTAGTAGTGCCACTACTCCGATTTGGCCGATTTTCAAAGCAAGCGTGAGGGATAAAAACAAAGAAGCCGATTGGGAGAACCGGCTTCTATTTATAATGGTTGGAAATAATTATATAGCCTCCCACTATTTTCTAAAACTCACATCTTTATTTGCTCACCTTGAATCCTGTACTTCCCAGGTAACCATTGTCAGCATACACCATCACATTGTATGTGCCTGGAGTTAAATCATCTGTTGGTTCGAAAGACATAGTCACTGATTGACGGTTAGTCAGGTTGACTTTTTCTAAGTCAGCAGCACGAACGTTAACAGCTTCGCTTCCGAAAGTCAACTTTACATCTTTGCCTGGAACAACTGCAACCGGGTTACCATTGAATTCAGTCAATACGAGATAAAGCTCACGACTACCCTGTAACTCTTCAGGAATATTGTTGAGGTCGAAAGTGACTTTGATCTCATCAATTCTCCTTCCCTTGGTTGTTGGGTTGTCCTTGCGATCAGAAGATACAACTGTAAAGTTATCGGCGCGGAATCCGGCAGGAGCAAGCACTTTCAATCTGTTACTAAGCTTATCATTTGATGTTGTCAGTGTCATTACATTGGTTTTCAAAGAACTAATCTCTTCTTTTGAAGAAGTCAGTTCTGTATTTAGTTGCTGATTGCTAACCGTCAGATTAGTATTAGCATCCCGAAGGCTTACGATATCCGCTTCAAGAGCAATCTTCAAAGCTTCCATCTGATCCAGACGGCCTTTGATTTGTTTGTTATTAGCCTTGCTTGAATTCAGCTCTTTCTTAGCTGCTGTGATACGAGACTGCAGATCTTCCACTTCAGCAATCTTTGTCTGCAGAGTTACAGACAATGTATCATTCATTTTGATCTGATCATCATAAGATGTATTCAATGTTGACAGTTCACCTTCCAGTTGTGTACGTGTGTTATCTAATTGGGTGCTGAGGTCAGTAGCTTTCATAGAGGAATCATTGTTCCTGTTGAAGTACATCGCTCCAAAAGCTACGGCAGCGATAAATAGAACTCCCAGAATGATAGTAGCGATTTTCCATCCTACTAGTCTGTCGTTTGAGTTATCGATTCGATTTTGTATTTCCGTCATGATAAAGAGATTTAATTTTTTGATTAGATGAAATAATTATGATTGTAAGTCTTTTAATTCTGGTAGGTCGAAACCAATAGCGTCTCCTTTCTCCCTGATCCCATTCTTATCTGTTTCGATTCGATATATTAACGGCATAGATCGAAAAAGGATTGTGAATATTTTATAATGATACCATAATACACTAAAAATCAATACGATATGGTTCAAAAATCAGTGTTAACCTCTTTTTCTGCTCCATGTTTTCCAGCCTGCTATATGAGTGTTTTCCCCGAGATGCAACACCGTATGGTAAGGGTATCACATGGATATTTGAAAGCACGAAATTTGATCTCCGCAAAAGTCCTGTAGGAAAAGGAAATTTATCTGTCAAAAACTGATTTTCTGTTTTCATTTCGAACCTGTTTCTTTG
>JALYSC010000226.1:5273-5647 GCA_030855005.1 Bacteroidota bacterium
GGATGGATTCGGGCTATTTGGCGGTTCTTCTATTTTGCAGTCTCCACTTCGATTCACATCATCGGTTTCCTGGTGGTGATTCTTCTTGGAAGATCAAAAAATGAAGCAGGCGCCCGATTGCGTCGTAAATGGTTGAGTCATGTACCTGAGCGTATGGGTATGCGATTGCAAGTGGAAGGTATCCCTTACAAAGGAACCTGTCTATATGTGGCTAATCACATAGGATACATTGATCCATTCATGATCCTCATCAATGCTGAAGCTAATGTGGTTGCAAAGGCAGAAGTTCTGAAATGGCCTTTGGTGGGCCTGGCGGGATACCTCATTGGAACCATTTTTGTCAAAAGAGAAAATAAATCCAGTCGACTGGAAAC
>JALYSC010000227.1 GCA_030855005.1 Bacteroidota bacterium
GCCATGGACAAGTCCCATCTGACCAATTAGGATTGGATAGAAATTATTGCCATCAGGACCTAGCGTCGCGTAATGCAAACCTCTCCAGGCAAAGGTAACAGGTCTGACATATTGATACGCTCGCACATCCGCAGTGACATTTTGAAATTTATAACCACCAAAATAATTTCCTACATCAAAACGGAAACGATATCCATTGATAGGAGATGCCAATCCAAATGTGCTGTTGTCTCCGACCAAAGCGATGTTGCTATTGTAGAAGACCGCTTTGCGAATTACAAAAGATCCTAAATCCACTTCATCGCCTAAGGGAACTTTTACTTTGTCACCTTGCCCAACATATCTTTGAAACTGATCAAAAAACAATGTTCTTTGATCAAGCCGGAAGAATCTATAATTAAATCCGAGATTGCCTTCCACACGCAGGTATTTGGAAAAGGGATAATGCAATAATCCTGAAATCTGATCTTCAAATATTCGTAAAGTTTGTTCGTCAAGTGCAAGTAACTGAAAGCCATCTACCACTGTGTCCCGATAAAACTGATCATAAAAATTAGCTCTTAACGGTACATGCGAGGCAGCTAAACCCCATGCCAACCTTGATTTTTGATTGAGATACTGCACACTTGCACCAATATCATAAATCTCTCCATTCAATGCCACCGTGGTATACAACTGATTGTTACCAAGTATATCACTGAAGATCATGTTGAGACCACCTGCTAGACCGGTGCGTGAGCCAAGACCTCCTGTACTTACACCAAATCCACCACTATCGATATAATCAAGCTTAAATTTTCCCCTGTAAGGAGTGTCTTTATATTGATCAGCAGGCACTGGTTCATCAGCATCCATGCCTTCAATATTATTCATGACAATCTGATGCGCCTGGTCTAATATCACAGGAAGTGTAGCCGCCTCATAGCTTACATCAGCGGGGCTTACTACTTTTTTGAGGAAAGCCTCTTCACGTGCCTGATAGATATCATAGCCGCTCTTGAAGTAGTGAGTATAAGCAATCCTATCTGATGATTTTGAAACTGATATGGCGGGTGAATATTGGCTGATACCGCTGATACCTGTCTTCAATTCTGTCATCTGCAATAATTCACCGCTGAGATTGGTGCGATACAAATTGCGGAAACCATCACGATCAGAAATGAAATAAACATTGCCATTTTCGTCATAACAAGGATTTAGATTATCTGATCCGGGAAACAGCTCAGGATAATCTGTAATGGCATTGCTGGTTAAATCCAATCTCGATAGATGAAGATTCCAACGGCCATGTACTTTCTTTTGTTCAAATGTTTTACGATCGGAACTGAAGACCAGGTATTTTCCATCGGGACTGTAATCAGGATATACTTCACTAAAAAGATCGTTTGTAAGCTGACGTACTTTTCTTGATTTGAGATTGTAAATAAACAAATCCGTCTGTCCTTCCACCATACCCGAAAAAGCAATTTCATTACCATCCGGTGACCAGGTTGGATGTGCTATTGCACTGACACCGGGAACATGTATCTGGTCTATGTTTTTTCCTGTTTCAGGGTTTTTTATGATGATCTCATTTCGTCCTTTAGAAAATGCGATAAAAGCAAACTTATCACTTTTGGGTGACCATGTTCCTGCTGACTCGAGAAAATTATAATCATCTATATCGCCATCTCGAAGGATGCTGTTGATCTTACGGATGATTTTTCCATCACGCGCATCAGCGAGGTAGAGATCTGTTGAAAATAAATTACGGTCTGATAAAAAGATCACATACTTACCATCAGGACTTATCACCGGAGATACATTAAGTCGGCCTGCATTTTCTTCAGAAATAATTTTCTTTCCGACTGTATTCTCTTTCATGTCGCCAAGCAATGGCGTGTAGTACGTCTTTAGTGATTCGGTAAATTGAGAACCTAGTTCTTCTTGTGTAGTATTTAGTGTGATTGCAAGCGCAGCATCAATTCCATACTTTGCTGTATTGGTAAATAGCGGCTCCATCAGATCATCTCCATACGTTCCGCTGAAGAATGCCCAGAATGCCTGTCCATATCTATAAGGGAAATATCGGAAACTGAATAACTTTTTAATATTCGGAACATCATCATTGATCACTGCATCTCGCATCCACATGGCAGTGAAGGGGTCTATGCGACCAAGCGAAAGATATTCAGCCATACCTTCAACCATCCATAATGGAAGATTGGCAAGTGATTGCAAGCTGGTGCTGTCACCACTCAAAATGTTGTGAAACTGAAACGCATGCACAAGTTCATGACCTAACACGTGTTGTGTCTGTTGATTGATCATAGTGAATGGAAGGACAACTCTGTTTTTCAACCCTTCCGTAACACCACCTGTACCTACACCAATCTCTCCGAAGATGGCATTGGTCTGCTGAAATTCTGCGTGGTCATTATAAAAAATGAGTGGATTGCGTTCCGTAAACTGATCATGCATAGTCTCCGTATGGATCTGGTACCATTGTTCTGACCAGTCCGCCATGCGCGTGAGGACTTCCTTATTCTTTGTGTAATAATGGATATCAAAATGAGGTGTCTCTAAGACATTAAAATCAAAGGAACGATAGCGGGGTTTGTTTTGGCCAAAAAGCTGAGCATCCGCATCCGTGGAAATCAGGAAGGACGTCAGCATCAGCAAGATCAGGAGCAGGCGATATTTCATAGCTGAAAGCGATTTTCAAAATTTCAAAACATTCAATGGTCATGTAACATAGACCAGGGCAGTATTTATTATAAGCCGACCTGTAACAGTCCGTTAAAAATAGCTTAATAGAGGCTATATGTTGGTTAAGAGACAAGGGGGAAAAAAAGAAAAATGTGATTTCTGAGGGTTCTATTCCCCTGCCCCGGAGAATAAAATGATTCTCAAAAATCACTGGTATAAAACACAAAGAGGTATTGAAGGTTAAGGAAAATTGAAAACGAATGCTGTTGACGTTATATAATTTCCGTTTCTTTCTCACATGTCTTCTTCTTTATCCTGGTGTGTCATCTTTAATATGAATACGGTGAGTATGCGGGAATACCACCGATGGAAGAAGTTTCTCGAGGACGGTGAGATTCTGCATACATCTTATCAAACACATTCTGTTATAGAATTAAAAGCCCTGATTGAAAAAATAATTTCATGCGGACACAGATATTTTTTATTTGCGGGAGGTGATGGCACATTACATCAGGGTGGTAATGTACTTATGCAATATGTTGATTTACGCCAAGAGTTTACTTTAGGAGTATTACCCTGTGGTTCGGGCAATGATTGGGTAAGAACTTTTGGACTTAAAGCGAAAGCGTTAACACTTGCATTAAAAAACTATACATATACATCTCATAACGTATTGCAGGTGCAATTGAAGGGGGGAGAAACTCATTATGCATTTAATATGCTCGGGGCTGCATTTGACGCCTCAGTTGTAGACTCGATCAATCATTCGAAAGTTAATTTGACCGGCAAACTAAAATACATGCTTGGTATTTTAATAGCCTTGGGCAAACCACATAGATGGCCTGGAAAACTGAAGGTGGATGGTAAAGAGTATAAAGGTGATTGGTTAACAATCCAGGCAGGATTTGGTAAGTACTGCGGTGGCGGTATGTATGTGCTTCCTCATGCAGGTGTTGAAAGGGCTGCATTGCTGCTGATGAAACAAAAGTCAATTATACGCCTGATTACGAGCCTTCCTAAAATCTATAATGGTAAAATTGCAAAGCAGCCCGAAGCGATAGCGTTGCATTTTGATAAATTAGAAATAAATCATTTGGAGAGACCTTTACCCATTGAAGCAGATGGAGAGTGGTTGGGAGAAAGTCCTGCAGTGATTATCGTAGTGAAAGGTATCAACCGTGTGAATTGAATCTTCAAATGTCATAATGTGTGCCTGTATTCAGGACATACCTATATGATGATGATTAAACTCTACACATCATCAGTTTATCCATTTGAACCTCATCACCCATAATAAACTCATGTTCACTAAAAGATTGAAATCCATTGCGTTCATACAAGCGAATGGCGCCGGGGTTTTTTTCCCAAACACCAAGCCACACATAATCCTTGCCCTCATCCAGCGCGATGTCCTTTGCTCTTTCAATTAACATGGTACCAATGCCAAGGCCCTGATAGGCCTGGTCAACATAAATCCGTTCTATCTCCAGGCTTTTAGGGTCTTTAAATTCTGATTGAGCACCGTTGCGATTAATCTTTAGATACCCTAGCACAAGGTCGTCCACTTTGACGAAGTAGAATTCAGTATCGGGATTTTCAATCTCGGCAAGAAGCCTGTCATGGGTGAAAGCAAAGTCCATATATGCCTCCATATTCTCCGGCTTATTAAGTTGATGAAATGAATCATAAAATGTTTTCCTGCTCAGGTGAAGTAGATGGTTAATGTCGGCAGGAGAAACTCTCACGATTTCCATTAGATAAATATACGAGGTGCATTGATTTTGCGGGTGGGGCTGTCACGGATCGTATAAGATCACGCATTTCTGATTAGGAGTTTTAGCCTAAGAATGCCTATTTTTGCATTCATATTCATGCATCAAGAGACCCTGTCAATGTAGGTAGGGCGGCAACCGACCCGGTGAACGGCACGGTGCTTGGCGGATGCGGGTCCTTTGCGGATCAAAATCGAGTTCACAGTAAGATTTACTGTATACTACCTGCAAACCCGTCGCATCCGTCCATTGATGTCAGGATGGCTATGTGAAAACTTATGAGCTCAAGAACAGCACTTCTGCGCCAGGCAGTCAAAGAAAGGATCCTCGTCCTCGACGGAGCTATGGGGACCATGATTCAACAATATCAACTTTCCGAGAGCGATTATCGTGGTACTCAGTTTGCCACCTGGTCAAATGATCTGAAAGGAAATCATGATCTGCTCAACCTGACGCGTCCTGATGTCGTGGAAGCAGTGCACCGTGCCTACTTTATGGCAGGAGCTGATATTGTCGAGACCAATACATTCAATGCCAATGCACTGAGTCAACACGATTATAATACGCAGGACTTTGTGTATGAAATCAATCTTGCCAGTGCCCGGATAGCCAGGAAAGTTGCCGATGAGTTCACAACAAAGGATCCTTCAAAACAAAAATTTGTAGCCGGTTCGATAGGTCCGACTAATCGAACTGCATCCATGTCGCCCGACGTAAACCGACCAGGATTTCGGGCAGTATCTTTTGAAGATCTGGCGGCTGCCTATCATGAACAGGCCAGAGGCTTGATTGATGGTGGAGTTGATTTATTGTTGATAGAAACTGTCTTTGATACTCTCAACTGTAAAGCTGCTCTGTTTGGAATTTCTTCTCTGATTGAAGAAACCGGTGCAGATGTTTTAATTGGTGTATCCGGTACCATCACAGATGCCAGTGGCAGGACATTATCAGGTCAAACCATCGAAGCTTTCTGGATTTCTATTTCGCACGCTCCTCTTTTTTGTGTAGGAATCAATTGTGCACTTGGTGCTGCTGAGATGCGTCCCTATGTCGAAGATCTCTCTCGCATAGCTAATGTGCCTCTGATTGTTTTTCCAAATGCAGGGTTACCTAATGAACTCGGTGGATATGATCAAACCGCAGAAGTGATGCGTGAACTGCTTTATGAATTTGGCCAGAGTGGTTT
>JALYSC010000228.1 GCA_030855005.1 Bacteroidota bacterium
ATGTAAACCTGCCAACGGATGAAAAAAAATCCTACCTGGTAGTCTATGATACAAATCTGAAAAAACACATTCGTGTTGCTTCCACCACGTATGATAATGTCGCTCTGACAAAAGGAAAAAATAATAAATATGCATTAGTATATACCGACAATCCTTATCAAAAAGAAGTAGGTTGGATCGGCAATGCTAAAAAAGATCTCGCGATTGTTGATCTTCAGACAGGCAAATAAATATCCTTCAGAAAAGGGCTGACTACCTCACCCCGATTATCTCCGGGAGGAAAATATGCTTATGGATATAGCGATACTGATAGTACTTGGTGGACGTATCAAATTGAGACAAATAAATTTTCTTTTCTCAATACAAAGTCGCTGCCCTTATTTTATGATGAACAGAATGATGTTCCTGGAGTACCTAATTCTTATGGTGCTGCAGGATGGGTGGAAAATGACGAAGGTTTTGTGATCTATGATCGATATGACTTATGGCAATGGACTCCAGGTGTGGGAAATATTCCTGTGAAAATCACAAATGGGAGAGATCAGAAAATGATTCACCGGTATATTAGAACGAACCCTGAGGTCGATTTCCTGACAAAAAATTCCCAATGGTTGATGCATGTCACAGATGATAAAACAAAATCGTCGGGCTATGCTTGGTATACTCCAACAACGCATACAATTACACCAATCAAAACAGAAGCATTTGAATATTCCAGGCAGGTAATGAAAGCGCGGGATAAAGAAGTTTATTTATTTACTAAAGAGAATTTTTCAGTCTTTCCGGATTTGCGTATTTCGAATGATGGCTTTGTGTCCAGTAAAAAAATATCAGATGCGAACCCTCAGCAAAAGGAATATAAATGGGGTACGATTGAGCTCTATGAATGGGTGGATTTTGATAGTGTTCGGCACCAGGGTTTGTTAGTAAAGCCTGCCGGTTTCGATCCATTGCGCTCCTACCCAACGATTGTAAATTTTTATGAAAAATCAACGCAGGCTCTGCATGTGCATCCTACGATTGAGCCTCATCGTTCGACCATCAATTATGCGTTCTATGCAAGTCGTGGTTACGTGATATTTAATCCTGACATCTCGTATAAAATTGGGTACCCCGGTGAAAGTGCTTATGAAATTGTGATGTCAGGTGTACAGTCTTTGGTAAAAAACAGGATAGCAGATCCAAACAATCTTGCATTGCAGGGTCATTCGTGGGGAGGATATCAGATTGCGTATATCGTAACAAGAACAGATGTCTTCAAATGTGCTGAAGCCGGAGCGAGCGTAGTAAATATGACGAGTGCCTATGGAGGAATTAGATGGGGAACAGGTTTGAGTCGTATGTTTCAATACGAACAGGAGCAAAGCAGGATAGGACGCACGTTGTGGGAAGATCCGCAGAAGTACATCGCTAATTCACCGCTATTCAAGATCAATAAGATTACAACTCCTTTATTGTTACTTCACAATGATGAGGATGCTGCTGTTCCATTTGAGCAGGGTATAGAGTTTTATCTTGCGCTGCGTCGTCTTGGAAAAGTTGCGTGGTTACTCAATTACCGTGGTGAGCCTCACTGGCCGGTTAAGTGGCAAAACAGGAAAGATTTTCAATTGAGGATGTCGCAGTTTTTTGATTATTACCTGCAGGGCAAGCCTGAACCTAGATGGATGTCGGAGGGGGTGCCTGCGTTGAAGAGGGGGATTGATCCTGGATATTGAAAATTCCAGACTACTGATTATTGCATTGAGAATGCTCATGCTGTGTCAATGAGTTGAGAGGGTTTAGTAACTACAAACTTCGTTTGTGTTGTTTAAAGGGTTTAGTTTTTGATTTAGGAAGAAACTGGGTAGCAGCATGGTGGGGTTGTCGAAGAGTACCCTAGAGGCGCACACGGTGCGCAGGGGTCAGTATTAGGGAACAATTTCCATTAACGCGGACCCTTAGCTTTGTCGAAGGGTATAAAAAAAACTCAACCCTCCGCAAGTCCATTGTCGCCGGAGCTAAAGCTCCGCAGCGACAATGGAAAACTAAATGGGGTGTTTATATTTTGAGACGCAGCCCTGCGGGCTGCATCTCTACCGCGGGTTCCACCCGCGGTTACAAACATGTGGTCCCTTCAGGACCATTTTCATAGTACAGATATTCTGTTGCCTGTTGCGACACTTCAGGACCATTTACATAGTACAGAGATTCTTCTGACTGTAGCGACACTTCAGGACCATTTTCATAATGCAGAAATTCTTCTGGCAGAAAGAGATTAGAGGTGAAGTTGAAATTTTTACAATACAAATCCATTTCCCCAGGATTTTAAAATGTGTATGCGGCAGCGACGGAATTTAGAAAACAGGGGACGCGCATACGGTGCGCAGGGGTCAAATGATGTGGGATTTTAAATCCATTTCCCCAGGATTTCTAAATACGTACGCGGCAGCGACGGAATTTAGAAAACAGGGGACGCGCATACGGTGCGCAGGGGTCAAAGTATTTGGGATTTTAAATCCATTTCCCCAGGATTTCTAAATACGTAGGCGGCAGCGACGGAATTTAGAAAACAGGGGACGCGCACATGGTGCGCAGGGGTCAAAGGATTTGGGATTGGTGATTTAGGATTTGGGATTGATTAATACCACCTTACTACAATCTTCCCAATCGATTTCCGGTCTTCCATAAAAGCATGCGCTTCAGCGATGTGCGTGTGCTCAAATATTTTACCCACGTGCGGCTTTAGCACACCTGCTTTGTATAATTCTTGCGTCTGCTCAAACACATGCGCAATGATATCCGGCCTGTGATCAGCTATTTTCAACATGTTCACTCCTATGAGATTTTGGGACTTGGTCAGATAGCTGATGGGTGAGAAAAAACCAAAGCCAATACCCAGGCGGACCAGACTTAACTTACCTCCTTTGCCACTCAGCGATGCTGCACCTAATGTAACAATCCGTCCACCTCGTGCGAGAATGGACTTTCCGTTTTTAAAAGAAGACCCACCCACATTATCAAATATTACATCCACTCGTCCATCGAAATGGGTATTGATGTAATTCATATAATCCACTTTTTTATGATCGACAGGATGCTGAACGCCGAGTGATTTTAAGTATTCCATTTTCTCAGCACCTCCTGCGACACCAATGACAATACATCCCTTCCACAATGCAATTTGAATCAATGCTGTACCAAGACCGCCGGCTGCTGCGTGGATCAATACTTTCTCCCCGGGCATCAGCGTTTGGCAATGAATTGCCGCATGCACCGCTGTAACATATTGTGTGGCTAGTGCGCATCCTTCTCCAGTCTTTGCTCCTTCCGGCAGACTTCCAACACCTTCGATCGCCGTTGTGACATATTGAGCATATCCTCCAAATCTTGTCAATGCGAACACCCGATCACCAGGCTTAAAGTTGGAAACATCGGAAGCAACTGCATCAATTACACCCTCCACATCATATCCGATAACACAAGGCAAAGGAGGACATTCACGATAGATACCTTGCCGTGACATCACATCAGCGTAGTTGAGACCAAATGCCGACACCTTAATCCGGACATGACCAGCCGTAAGCTCCGGCATAGGAAGTTCCCTCAATTCGAAAGATTCAGCGGGCGTTCCGTTCTTTACCAATACTTGTGCTAACATCTCGTATCTGTCTAATTATCAATGTTATAAGTGAGCTTTGGCACAACGAATCTGCAATTGCATAAACTCATTTTAGCCTGAATTCTATATGATCGGAAGGCTTATTACACCTTCAAATTGTCTACTTTTGAGCATGGTAAAATTTCTCAACTTAATGAATGTTCTTCCGTTTTTTCTATTCGCTTCTCTCCTCACTATTTTATCTGCGTGTCATGATACTCCTTTCGATGCAAAGGTGTGTGAAAATACCGCTTTGATTCACCAGGCTGTCGATAAAACCACCGAGATCATAGTTCACGATATTTTTTCACCTGTTGTCGCAGGTCGCATATATGCGTATACCAACATAGCTCTCTACGAAGCCCTTAGACAAGGTAATCCGGATTATAGATCCTTAGCAGGTCAGGTAAATGGGCTCACAGAAATTCCTGCTGCTCCTGTTGATCAAAAAATTGATTTCAATATCGCAGGTCTGCAGGCCTATATGACGGTGTCGAAAGCATTAATTTTTTCAGAATCTGAAGTTGAGGATTTCAGGACTGCGACATGGACCAATCTAAAAGAGGAAGGGGTCCCTGATGAAATATTCGATGCTTCCGTTGCCTATGGTCAGACAGTAGCTGAACATATACTCGCATGGGCTAAAAAAGATAATTATGCTCAGACCCGTAGTTTTCCAAAATATACCGTGACAAATCAGGCTGGTCGCTGGCAGCCTACACCCCCCGCTTATATCGAAGGGATCGAACCTAGTTGGAATAAGATCCGGCCACTGACGCTGGACAGCAGTTCTCAATTTAAACCATTACCACCTTTACCTTTTAGCGGAGAAAAAGATTCTCCTTTTTACCAGCAGGCCATGGATGTGTATAACATTAATAATGCTGACACCGATAATCAAGTCGCTATTGCTAATTTCTGGGATTGCAATCCGTATGTGATGCATCAGCAGGGTCACCTGATGTTTGCCACCAAAAAAATTACTCCCGGAGGGCATTGGATGGGTATTGTAGGATTAGCGAGCCGCAAAGCGAATTTGGATATGATGGCTACAGCAGAAGCCTACGTGCTAACTTCAATCGCATTATTTGATGGATTCATTATTTGTTGGGATGAAAAATATCGCAGCAATCTGTGTCGTCCCGAAACTTATATCAATCAGTTTATAGATCCTGAATGGACTCCTACATTACAGACGCCTCCGTTTCCTGAACATACCAGTGGCCACAGTGTCATTTCCACTGCTTCTTCCCTTATTTTGACAAAGTTGTTTGGAGAAAATTTCGAATTCGCAGATTCCACTGAAGTTGAATATGGATTACCTGTCCGCTCTTTTAAATCTTTCGAAGAAGCTGCAGCGGAAGCTGCTATCAGCCGATATTATGGAGGCATTCATTACAAAGCGGGAATTGAGTATGGTATTGACCAGGGTCGCCGTGTTGGTGAGCATATCATGTTGAAAATTTCCACACGTTCCTCCTGATTTAATCTAGAAAATCTAACCTATCGGCCTTTGTGCCCTTTAGCCTGATCATATGAATTACAGAATTGAAAAAGACAGCATCGGGCCTGTAGAGGTACCTGCAGATGTATATTGGGGTGCCCAGACACAACGTAGTAAAGAGAATTTTAAAATAGGCGGCCAACGAATGCCTATTGAAGTCATCCGTGCATTCGCAATTCTAAAAAAAGCCGCTGCGCAAACAAACGTCGATCTGGATGTACTACCAAAAGCAAAAGCACAACTGATCGCAAAAGTCTGTGATGAAATTCTCAAAGGACAGTTGGATGACCAGTTTCCATTAGTGGTATGGCAAACTGGTTCAGGAACACAATCCAATATGAATCTCAATGAAGTCATTGCCAATAGAGGGCACGTCATCAAGGGAGGGAAACTCGATGATGCTAAAAAAATACTCCACCCGAATGATGATGTGAATAAATCGCAATCATCCAACGATACGTTTCCTACTGCTATGAGCATTGCTGCTTACAGCTATGT
>JALYSC010000229.1 GCA_030855005.1 Bacteroidota bacterium
GAAGCTCGCGAAGAAACCTGAGGATAAATCAGGAATGGAAACGGTCACAATCAATGAACCGATCCGTCTGAATAATATCTATTATGATTATGATGATGATAAGATCCTTGTTGATGCAGAAAAAGACTTGAGTTTCCTGCTGGATCTCATGAAGAAATATCCCGATATGGTGATTGAGCTATCATCGCATACCGATTCACGTGGTAATGATGCATACAATGAGCGTTTGTCCCAGCGACGTGCACAATCCGCCAAAAACTGGCTGGTGTCACGAGGAGTGAGTGAGAAACGAATTGAGGCGGTTGGGTACGGAGAAGATCTAATTCTCAATCAATGTATCAACGGAATAGATTGTACTGATGATGAGCATCGCTTTAACCGTCGTACAGAATTTAAGATTCTTTCAGGTCCGACAACAATTGAAGTAAAGAAATCTGATCTTGGAAATCAGAATAAAAAACCTGCTGCAAATTCTGTTATTAAGCCTACCAATAAAGGCACTGTTCCGTTATCAGATCCTGTCATTCTGCTCAAATTTGAGAAAGAGTTAATTGAGTTGGGGGCTGTGAAAAAAGGTGATAAAGTAGAGATGGCATTCAATTTCATGAACAAAGGAAATGTGCCTATTGAAATTGAAATGGTCACATCCTGTGAGTGCACTACTCTAGAATGGCCGCAATTTAAAGTCTTCAAGCCAGGAGAGAAAGGCACGATCAAAGCTATATTTGATAGTAAGGATAAAGAGGCGAGTGAGACTACTGATGTTGAAATCATTCTGAAGCAGGATGATCCCAAGACGAAAAATCCTGTTGTGTATACTATGAAGTATAAGTTTACGCTGGTGAAGTAGGGGAGGAGTTTTTTCTTTCATGAACGATTTCAACCGAAATGAATTTTTTCTATCATAGCGATTTACGAACAGGAAAATTATTTATAATGTATTGGCTGTTTCCTTTCTCTTAGCGGACGACAGATTGCGCATGTCTTAACAAATTCCTTAATCGAAGAAATAGACTTTTCTAAAATCTTAATATTGGCATTGTTCTGGAATGGATCAATGGGAAAATTTGGTTTGACCGGGTACTGATTCCAATTCATTGATCATTTTAATAATTAGGGTTTTGAGCACACGTTCATCACAAATTTGAAATTTATAACCACATATTTATTTTGTCGGTTTTAACTCCTTCATCCTTCCTCATTTAACTATCCGTTTTCTTCCGTTTACAAACGTTTAGCAACAGTTTCTCCCCAAATCCACATCATTTTCTCACAACTTTTTCAAATTGACCATATTTACATTATATGGACCTCTCCTTACTCATCGAACAAATCAAAGCACAGGACTGGATTGAATGGACAGGTCTCATCACAGGCGTCATCTACGTAATCCTGGCCACATATGAAAAACCCTCCTGCTGGGTTTTCGGAATCATCAGTTCTATTGCTATTGCCTGGAAGAGTGTTGTGTCTTACCATTTGATCGCAGACGGTTTGCTCCAGCTATTTTACGTAGCCATGGGAGTGCTCGGTTTACTCAACTGGCTGAATGGAAAAAAGGATGGACACGAGAAGCCTATTATTATTTCGCCGCTTAAGGAACATGCAATAGCCATTGGCATCTGTTTCTTACTTGCTTATCCTTTATCCTATATCATGATCAACTTCCTGGGAGCGCGTTACGGATACCTGGACACCCTAATTACTCTGGGCTCTATCTGGGCAACTATTCTTTTGGTGCGTAAGGAATTGTTTAATTGGGTGTATTGGATCGTCCTGGATTTTATGCTCATCTTTTTATACTTCGTGAGCGGTGCTTATTTATTCTCTCTCTTGTTTCTTGTTTATACAGGGATTGCTGTACTGGGTTATTATATTTGGAAAAAACATCTGACATTGGCCGATTAGTATACATCCGAATTGTTTTATAGTTTTTATCTTTTACCTTTCACCATACACAGTCCACCGCCCTCCGTTCACCGTCCACCGTTTATCTTCTGTCATGGAAAATCAAAAGTTTTTCGTTCATCCCGATATCGCAAAAGCTGAGACAATTCATACAGATGCTTATCTGAGTCAGGATGTTTTTGAGAAATTTAAGTCTTCTATCTTTAAAGATTCATGGCAGTTTATTGGAGACACTGATATGATCACGAATCAGGGAGATATTTATCCATTGATTTTGTTGCCAGGATATCTCAATGAACCTCTCCTTTTAACTCGCGATCAGGACGACAATGTGCATTGCCTTTCCAATGTTTGTACACACAGAGGGAACTTGATTGCAGAAGAGCCATGCAATATGAGAAACCTTCAATGCAGATATCATGGCCGCAGATTTGACCTGGATGGGAAATTTGTTTTCATGCCCGAGTTTAGAGAGGTTGAAGATTTTCCAACCGAGAGAGATGACTTGCACAATCTGCCTTTGTATCAGTGGGGCAAATGGCTTTTTACTTCATTAGGGAATTCAGTGCCTTCGAAATATTTTAATGAAATGATGGAACGCCTTTATTGGTTACCTATTCAGGATTTTCATTTCAGAAATGACCTCTCGAAAGATTATGAGGTGGAAGCAAACTGGGCATTGTATTGTGAGAATTACCTTGAAGGATTTCATATCCCTTTTATCCACGGAAGCCTCAATGATGTTATTGACTATAAAACGTACTCAACCGAGCTTTTTCAATATTCTAACCTGCAGCTTGGTATAGCAAAGGATGATGAAGATTGCTTTGATCTCCCACCTTCCTCCGTAGATTATGGAAAGAAAGTTGGCGGTTATTATTTCTGGATTTTCCCTAATATGATGTTCAATTTCTATCCATGGGGATTGTCCATCAATATGGTCAAACCACTGAGTGTGTCGAGGACGAGAATATCTTTTCTTTCCTATGTTTGGAATGAAAGTAAACTGGATCAGGGAGCAGGCTCAGATTTGTTTCGGGTTGAATTAGAAGATGAAGAAGTGGTGCAGGCGGTTCAACAGGGAGTACGATCTCAATATTACACTCACGGACGTTATTCAGTCACACGCGAACAGGGGACACACCATTTTCATCGCTTACTGGCTCAACATCTTATTATATAAATGAAACCAGGGTAGTTCGTTTTGAAGTGATATTGCATTCTAAAATTCAATTGTATGCGTCTAGCTAAATTCTTAATTCTTATCATAGTAGTTAGCTGCTTTGCTTTTTCTGCATATGGTCAAAAGACGATTGCTCCACGCAATGAAGTCAGTCAGGATCCAACTCTTTCAGCTTTTGTGACCACCTTGCAAAGCGCAATTGAAAAGAAAGATGCTAAATGGATTTATTCTGTCCTCGATAAAGATGTTGTCAGTACCTATGGTGATGAACCTACGCTCGACGTTTTCAAAACATACTGGGATATTGAAAATGACTCAACTAATTTCTGGGCTTTCCTAAAGCGTGCTGTAAATATGGGAGGAGTTTTTCTTCATGATACAGCTGATCATACTGGTAAGTATGAATTTGTATTCCCTTATGCTTACGATATCGATATGGAGATGGATGATGATTATTACATGCTCGGGGCTATCACTGGAAAGAATGTCAATCTCAGATCAGGACCGAATCAGAAAGCAGATGTTATTACACAACTGACATACAATGTGATCTCTTACATATATGATGATGCAGATGAGAAATGGGAAGTTCCAATGAATGCTAATGGTGAGCCTCAATGGTTTCACATCACAACCTATGATAAAAAATATACTGGTTGGGTGAACTGGCAATACGTGTATAGCCCTATGAGACCTCGTTTGTTCCTGTTCAAAAATGACAAGGGAATCTGGTATATATCAGCCTTCGTGGCAGGAGACTAGGAAATTCTAAGGATAATCTAAGTAAAAAGGAGGGGTTTAGGCTGATTTTGGTTTTATGTTTGCATCTGGCAAATCGAAATCAAATCGTCAATAGATTGACCCAATGATTTTGGGTAATAATTATTTAGATATACCTATCGTTTCAATCATAAATCCCATTCATCATTCTCTGTAGATCCTACCCTGCAGAATTGATGAATTGAAACGTCTTTATTATTTGCCCTGCAGTCGGACACACTGCAGGGCTTTCTTATTTCTAATCGTTTTTAGTAATATCAGATTGTCTTTATACTTTTCCAGAACAATTACAACATTGATGCAATCTGAAAAACCAATTAGCACACGGCTCTTGACGCCAATTGTGATCGTTGCTGCGCTGGGCTATTTCGTTGATATTTACGATTTGCTTTTATTCGGGATCGTGCGTACAGCGAGTCTCAATGATTTGGGCATCACAGGTCAGGCCAATCGCGATGCGGGAGAGTTTCTCATCAGTATGCAAATGTATGGTATGCTGATCGGTGGAATTCTCTGGGGCATCCTTGGTGATAAGAAAGGCAGGCTGTCTGTTTTATTCGGTTCCATCATAACATATTCCATCGCCAATATTGCAAACGGTATGGTCCACTCCGTTGAAGCATATGCAATCTGGAGATTAATAGCTGGTATTGGCCTTGCAGGTGAGCTTGGAGCGGGTATCACCCTCGTTGCTGAATCATTACCCAAAGAAAAGCGAGGCTATGGGACAATGATTGTAGCCTCAGTGGGTATTGCAGGGGCGATCGTTGCAAATTTCACGTACCAGATATTTGGAGATTGGAGGTTGTGTTATTTTGCCGGTGGTGTTTTAGGACTTCTGCTTTTATTACTACGTTTTAGTGTACGTGAATCGAGTATGTATAAACAAATTGAACATTCAGCACCCAGCAAGGGAAATTTTTTATCGCTGTTTACGGATAAGAAAAGGTTGGTGAAATATTTACGATGTATCCTGATAGGGCTTTCATTATGGTTTGTAGTAGGGGTGTTAATTACTTTTTCGCCTGAGTTTGCAAAATACCTTGGAGTTGTGGATGCAGATCAGATCAAAGCTGGTCAGGCTATTGCATGGTGCTATGGCGGTCTGGTGATTGGTGATGTTTTTACAGGACTATTGAGTCAATATCTCAAGAGTCGAAAGAAAGTTATGGCCATTTTCCTAGGGCTCAACCTGGTGATGATATTCGTCTATCTGAATGCTTTTGGTATTTCTAAATCCGCATTCTATTTGCTGTGCATGGCCTTAGGATTTACTAACGGGTATTGGGTCATTTTTGTGACTATTGCAGCAGAGCAGTTTGGAACTAATATCAGGGCGACAGTTACCACCACGGTCCCGAATTTTGTGAGAGGTTCATTGCCATTGATTATTCTTATTTATCAGTTTTTTAGGGAAAAGACATTTAGTGGGAATATTCTTTATGCGGCAATGCTGTTAGGTGTGATTCTGATTATTATTTCCTTTTTAGCTCTTTGGAAGATGAAGGAGACTTTCAAAGAAGATCTAAATTATACAGAACCGTTGTGAGAGGGTGAGAGTGAGATCAGGGCAAGCAATGTAAGAGAAAAAGATGGTATGAATATATCAAATCCGTTGATCAATGCGAATCGTGTTAGCAATAAAATTGGCGAAACTCCCCGGGATTTTAAATGCTTACGTTCCCAATAGGAACGAAGTCATTTAAAAACAGGGACCGTTGTTGCGCAGCAATAACGAGGGTAAAGAGTT
>JALYSC010000002.1:0-680 GCA_030855005.1 Bacteroidota bacterium
ATGATTGGCCGGAGTATTATATCCTCCAGACCATCCTATCTGCGTAGAGTGAATAACTGCTTTATTCGTACATGTCGAAATCTTGCGGATATCAGCATTCGGATGATGTATCATGTAAGATGTATCGGGAATAGCAGAATCACTATTATTCCAACCTGCAAATGTTATGTCCTGATTGAGCGGAATATTATCATTTAGTAAAAGGAGTAAAAAATCTGATCCCTGGTAAGTAGCTTTTTTATTACAACCTGTCATTGAAAATGCAACAGGTTCCGTATCCGGGTTTGTGCACGTTTCAGAAAGATACCGCAGATCAAAACGCCACAGATCATACTGCGGTGTGTATTCAAATGTGCAATGGTGCGCAGTTAGCAGGAAAGGACTCTTATCTTGTTTTGTATTATTTACAAATGATCCCGTGCACCATCCAATACCTTCTTCCATCACCATGCGTATACGGACAGCGCTTTTGGAAATCAATTGTAATATGCTATCGGTCTTACAGGCAACATTTGGAAGACATGGTAATGCTGTATTAAATCCTATCTGACCTTCTCTGTTGGATGTAGATTTATGAACATATAAGGACCTGATTTTAAACTGACTCTTATTTCCTTTCCAGGTCAAAAAAGTTTTTTCAGGATCAAACGGTATGGTCAGGAATCTATTTTTTGTTTGAC
>JALYSC010000002.1:690-5770 GCA_030855005.1 Bacteroidota bacterium
CTAATGGAAAAAATAACTTTTCCAGAGGAAATATCTTCCAGGAATATTTCTTCACCACTCTCTAAAGATAAATCTTCAAATAGTAGCTCAATCTGACCTTTTGCAGGCAACAAAAATTTATAGCGTGATAATTCTTCAGCGGTTACAAGCTGAGATGAATTTAGGTCAATGCGAATAGCCATAATGTCAAGCCGACCCTCATTATTTGAGTTCCATTGAGCTTCCTGCGTTGGATCCCATTTGATCTCGGTAGTCCGCATGTTTAGGTACGTTGCTCTTGAACCTACCAATACCTCTCCAGAAATCTGGCCCCACATCTGCATGCTGCAAAAGGATAAACAAAGAAGGAGTAATAAGTTATTTGGCATGCTCAGACGGAATGGACCTAAAGGGATCTTTTTGGAAGATTGCAAAAGTAATACCTAAAGTGTAACCTACCCGATTATTGTTTCGCAAACAGTTGGTTAATGTCCTTAAACGACTTGAATTCCAGTGCATTACCGCATGGATCATAAAAAAACATGGTAGCCTGTTCGCCCGGCAGGCCTTCGAATCGGATATACGGTTCAATCACAAATTGAATTCCCTCTGACACTACCCTGTCCCGCAATTGATGCCAATCCTCCCAGGCTAATACCACACCAAAATGAGGTATTGGAACATCATGCCCATCCACAGGATTACGATTCTCCCTTTTGCCGGAAGTAGGTTGATGATGGATGACCAATTGATGGCCATAAAAGTTATAATCTGTCCATTGTTCTGAGGTTCGTCCTTCAGGACACCGCATAATCGTCCCATAAAAATGTCTTGCTTTATCAAGGTCATCAACGGGAATAGCGAGGTGAAATGGTTGCAACATAATTTATGATCTGTATATAGATTCAATTTTTGTGACAATCCTGGATGTAATTGCCCTAATAAATTTATCAATGAAAGGAAAATGATTTGCCAAACGAATGACCAAAGGTGAAAGGATGTAATAAGCACTAATAAATAACTTTCCTAACCAGGTGGAAGATAAAACCTGATCACGGTATTGAATCATCATACTGTACTGAGGACTTTGTCTTGAATAGCAATAGGTAATGAAGTAACATGCCTCCCCTTTTAACTTACCCGACAAATGAGTCGTCACAGGCGGATCTGTTCGAATATGGGTGGTCATCATTACTTTCCCACCTGGAGGGCGTTCTCCCAATCGCGAAGCCCTAAATAAAGCACTGGTTTTAATTGAGGCCCCCTCATATAACATACCCGATACAAATTCTCCGTCAGCCCATTTATCTGCGATGGTCTGTTGCTTCTTACTATCGATTAATGCGGGCATATCCAGATGTATATAGATACTCTGACTGGACCCGTTGGAAATCGTGATAGAGAGATTATACCATGCTGCTTCAATCCCCTCCTCCGGCTGCCACTTGACTTTCAATTTTAGGTCAGGATTCGGGTCTTCTAACTTGGTGGGAATGGGCTGACTCACACTAAAATCAAGGTGGCTCTTCCCTTCAAAGAAATTGTCTATCAGTACTTGATAAAGAAAATCCCAATCCCACCATTCGATATCAGCTTTCTCTGCGGCCCGAATAGCACCTTTTGTAAAAGATGATGTAGCAATGATCCAGGCCTGATCGGTTTCATAAAATGCTTTGGCTGCTTCCGCTTTTTGTATCTCATCTTCTTTCACAACGTGCTCTGGCGGAAAGCGAAGAATCCGTATAACCATAGAAAGAGATTCTTTCCGCGCCAGCAGATTGGCTGCCTGATCTCCCCTTTTAGGCACTGATTCGATAGTATAACCGTCCAGACCAAACAAGTAGACCATAAATGATTCAAAGTCCTCAGTACTGAGCTGGGAGAACCGCCCGGGGATGGCATCCAGCAAAAACCGTTTAATATCAGGATGTTGAAAGCTCATGTATGACGGAAAAATAATAATTTCGACCCTTGATAAATAATAAATATTTACAATATGAATTTCAGACCTCTTTCTAGCCTCCTCCTGACCCTGGTATTTACAGCAATTACTGCTATCTCATGCAAGCCCGGTGACTCCAATTCTTCAGAATCGACGAAAGGAGAAAATTCTACCACAGCCAGCAGACCTGAAACACTTGACATCGGCAAGGTAAGCATGCTTGAACCAGAAAAGTTTGCTAAAGAAAGCCGCAAAGGGAATTCAGTCATTTTGGACATCCGCCAACCTGAAGAATTTGAAAAGGGACATATCGAAGGAGCTACCAACCTGAATTTTTTCACGGGCGAATTCAAAAATCAGTTATTGGCACTGGATAAGGATAAAAAGTATTTTATCTACTCCAAAGCCGAATCCCAATCCAAAATGGCAGCCGCCTTTATGAATTTTAATGACTTTAAAGAGGTCCATTCTTTAAAAGGCGGTTATGAAGCATGGTTGTCCAAAGGTTTAGAATAACCGTATAAAGTATTGCCAGTAAAGAAATTACGACAGTCAAATACATGATTCTATTTTTGTTACATGATTCATCCGGATGAAAGTGCTAAAACCATTTCAGTATTGGGTATTCTTCGTTTTCTGCGAATAGGTAGCCTGTGCTGTGGTATTATCATCACAAGTTTCGCCTGCAAACAAAATCCTTCGATCATACCCGAGATAGATCAAAAGACCTTTAGCAAATATTGGTTGCAAGGAAAAGCAGAAATTTCAAGTTATCATTTACAACAAGCTTTCAACGAAAAGGTGTATGAAGGAAAAGTGACATTGCTGTATATGGTTGAAGATTTCAGTCTCGCCAAACAGGTAGAACTGAAAAATCCTGAAATGTATAAGAATGATCTTGTCAGAGTTATGAAACTGATTTCCAGCAAACATTTTATCACAGGCGTTTCAGACAATCAGTTGATGACTTCGATTTTTACCCCACTCGATTATCAAATTCATCCACATAGTCTCAAATTAACCGGAGGAATCCAGGACTGGAGCGGACAATCTTTTTTTCAATCCAATTTTAAAGGCAATCGGTATGAAGTCAGACAGTTTTCAAATCTCGCAGATGTAGGTGATAAAGATTATACACTGGTCAGTACTATGCTTGAAGATGAGATCTGGACACGTATCAGGGTAGCACCAAACACCTTACCCATAGGCGAAATAAAAATAACACCATCCGCTGATTACTTGCTTTTGATGCACGGTGAAAATAAAGTATACTCACCCACAGCTGTGTTGACCATAGTTAATGGTGACTACGTTTACACCATTATTTATCAGGAAGTGAAAAGAGAATTGGAAATCAGATTTGAGCAAAGATTTCCTTATAAGATAGTAGGATGGAAAGAAACGAAAGGTAAAAATGAAGTTACAACTGCTGAGCTAACAAATGCAACGCTAAATGACTTTTGGAATTACAATCAACCTAAGGATAGCACGCTGAGAATTCAACTCTTACCGAAATGATTAGGCGGCACTAACGTACTGGATTGGATTGCCAGGCGACCATTGAACATGCAAATTAAATGGTGAGCGCTCTTCTGCATCTTCCGCCTTAACCCATCCTTCTCCCTGGATAGTCAGCACCTTATACCAATCATTCACCAGTTCGAATACTCCTAGCCAATTACCCTGGTTAAGTTTTGTTATCACAGATGACAAATCGGATGGATTTGCATACAGGATTGTTTCTGCTTTGTTAGTATATCGGTGAGACTGTATCATAATGGATGTATTATTCATGTCATTCAAATGGTGATATTAATATAATGTATGAAGTAGGTTAAATGTTACTTCAAAACCGACGAAATGGGAATAAAAGGTGACAATCAGGAGAAAAATATTTTTTGCACTGCCTGCAGTAATAAAATTCTGTTTTTTACTTACAGATTTTTATGGTCGAATACTTTGCTCTATGCTCTGTTTCAGATTAACAACACTCTGGTATGGATTTTCAATTGAATTGAAATTTGCAAGCCAGGGTGGCACATGTCCTCCGGGATTTTGTATAAGGACATATTCAAGCGAACATTGATGATTAGGTCTGTCACGTAATGTCCAATAGCCTTCACATTGTTTAATCTGAATGGCATCTGTTCGTTTTTCAATATAGTCCTGAACTGTCCTGAATCTGACAGTTGAAGCATTTGTCGATTCTTCCACGTTCACTTTTGATACCTGGTAACGATTTTGCATTGGCCAAACCGCATCTTCTAAAGTAAATACGTAGTAAGTAGCTGAATCGGATTTATTGATGAGATAACTTTCTGATACATGGTGGACCCATGATTTGTATTGATTGAATGCCATAAGTATTTCCATGACCTTTTCAACAGAAGAATTGATCGTGGTAGTGACCTTAATTTGTTTGTACTGTGAGCCACCGTTAAGCTGGGTATAAACTCGTATGCCTTCCTTATCCAGTTCAAGCACCCAATCTTCAGCAGGGTTAGCTTGCAACACACTGATCATTAATACATAACTAAATAAAGCAAGTAATGTAAGTTTCATAGCATAATCCAATAGAGCTTATAATGCAATTTGTCACTAGAATTTCGTTACCTCAGTCAATTTGAAGGAGTTTGTAAACCGGTTCATCAACTCATCAGGATAGTCTTCCTGCTTGCCAAATATCTGCAATCCGTAATACCTATTTCCAGCAACGATTAGTGTGCCTTTAACGATGTCCTTACCGTTCTGATAATTAGCCTTCCATACATACTCTACGTGATCACTGTGGCTTAAGTAATCCGAATACACCAGCGATCCATCTATTGCAACAAGGATCTCGTCAATTGTGGTTTCAAAAAATTCACGATAGTAATCATCACTCGGGATATCAGCGGTCAAAGGCAATTCGTAATGATCGATGACAATAGCAAGGGATAAAGTGCTGTCGGTCAGCGATCCTCCCGAATACTGATGATATTGGATCATACCTGTAGGAGTCGGCACCTCCTTTACATCATGCATCAGGCTCACCGGACTTAGTACCTTAAATCCTGCCTCAGGATGGAGACTCCAGGTCCATTCGGGCGGGGTGGTCATGAAATAAGAAGAAAGAAGAAACAGCAGTGACAACATGCTGGTGTGTATTTTGGAGGCTGA
>JALYSC010000002.1:5780-10527 GCA_030855005.1 Bacteroidota bacterium
TCATATATGTTACACATTCGTCCTTTTCAAATGAAGGATTTAATAAAATTTGGAATGTTGGCTGTGGTGTTGTTGGCTGCTTGTAAACGAGATAATTCAACCCAAACATCCAGTGAAGACGTTTATCTGGCTGATTATGAAGTCCCGGAAGATAAATGGGGGTTTATGGATACAATCGGTAATCTGGTGATTGAAGCGAAGTATGACGATGTCGGACCTTTTTCAGAAGGTTTGGCTGCGGTAAATCTAAATGGTAAGTGGGGATATGTGGATCATTCGGGAGCCATGGTTATTCAGCCTATTTTCCGCTCGGCATGGGCTTTTCATGAGGGGTTTGCAAGGGTGACTCCTTTTGATCAGCCGGCCCTTTTCATTGATAAGTCTGGCAAACCCATGTTATCTGAAGGTTGGACTGCTGAAGATGATTTTTCTAATGGAAGAGCCCGGGTTAGAGTCGGTACCTTGTTTGGATATATCGATCATACGGGTAAAATGGTAATCCAATCAATCTATACCCGAGGGTGGAATTTTCAATCCGGACTTTGCGTCGTTGAATACCAGGATAAACTAGGGGTTATTAATCAGGATGGGAAAGACATCATAGCAGCGGTATTTGATAAGATTAAATTAAGCGCTAATCATCAATATATCCTCACGCTGAAAGGTAATGATGGATTTGTACTGGATGGAAATGGAACTGAAATAATTCACTTGCCGAATGCAAAATTAGTAGATACCGATGGCGAAACAGTTTCAGTAAGGGAAGGAAATAATATGTACCTGCTGAATATGAAGGATCATTCAAAATCAAATCCTTACATCAACATTATTTTTCTTGAAGATAATAGGTGGGCAGGAAGGTCCGCGGAGGGCTATCAACTCATGGATTCCAAAGGGCTACTCGTATCATCAAACAGCTATCAGCAGATCAACAAATTTTTTGAAGGGATTGCAGCATATAGCAAAGGAGAATTGTGGGGCTACATGAATGTGGATGGAGCGGAATTGACTGAGAATGTATTTGGTCTTGCATGGGATTATAAAGAAAGCCTGGCACGCGCTGTCTTCGATGAAGGGATTGCTTTTATAAATAAAAGTCAACGTATCGCCTTTTATCCACCGCAAGGATCATTGGATATGCGAGACTTTTCAGAAGGGCTGGCATCAGTCCAGGTAGATTAATCATGATCTTTATTTAGACTCGATGACAACCTCTCTCCCAGAAATATTATCGCGTTGGAATCCTTCATACAGTTCAGCCATATTGAATAGATATTGATACGCCTTTTCTGTTTGCAGGATATCTCGATTTCCAATCAGGATAAATTGTTGACGGGCTCTCGTCACAGCTACATTTAATTTTCGATCAATACCTTCTTCATTTAAGGAAACAATTCGGGACAGGTATTGCCGGCTATTCACAGCTGCTGACATGATAATGATATCTCTTGCACCTCCCTGATATCGCTCGACAGTGTCCACAGATACGTTATTCATATTGATACCTTCAAGATGCGCCTTATGTAATATGGCTGCTATCTGTGCACGAAATGGAGTAATCACTCCAATACTCCATTGAAGATCTCGCTCAGTGATAAGTTGTTGCCACACTGCTATGGTTTTAATTGTAATAGCAGCTTCATTTGCATTGGTTTTTTGATAAACCTCATTAATGGCTGTAGTCGTTGGAATAAAGACAAGTCTTTTATTAAAAATAACATTTTCATGATCGCCAGTTATATCTTCCAACGGAATTGATTGAATTTCAGGATGCAGGAGTTGTAATAAGCCCTGATAGACATGCTGGTTAGCATATTGTTGAATTTCCTTGTGCATTCTGCCCTGCTCATTAAGAATCCCAATCACATGATGCCACTGCTGCTTAGTGTAGAGGCGATATATCCTTTCAAAATAAGACATACCTGTATCCGTCATCCCAATTCGTTTTGCCCATTGGACAGCGGGATCAATATGCCTGAATTTAATTGGCTGAGCAGATACAGCAGGTAATTGCATGTGATCACCAATCAGGATAGTTTTTTCAAATCGGGTCAGCAATCCAATCATGGATGGTTCCAGGATTTGTGAAGCTTCATCAATAATTGCAATATCGAAATGAATGAGTTTAAAGATTTCATTTTTCCCCTGCAGTGAGGCAATTGTCCCAACAAAAATCCGTGTCGATTCAAGCAACTGGCGGATTTCGTTTCGTTTGGTCATTGGACTCATGACGGTATCCAATAGCCTGTCATGATATTTAAGTCCACTACCAGCCCTTGAACCAATCCGCAAATAATGCAAACTAACCTCTTCTCCTATTTCAAGAAGAGCTTCACACATTTCATCAACTGCTTTATTAGTGTATGCCAGTAAAGCAATTCGTTTTTCGGAATGAAAGAAATAATACCATACCCAACTTTTCAGCATGCGGCTGGTCTTACCGGTGCCTGGAGGGCCCCACAACAGATACAATGGACCTGCACTTAATGCCTCATGGTAAATGTGCAATTGATGAGCAGTCAACCCTTCCGGGTATGGATACTGCGCGGAAGAAGTAATGAAAGGTTTGTTTAACCCGAAAATTAATTGCCGCTTCAAAATGTCAGAACACATGAAAGACCAAACGGATTGGTACAACGATTTGAAACTTGAATCAAGCAAATCGTGCTCAAGATTCCATTGTTGCACTGCTTCGATTTGATCTGTGTTCACCTGGTTATTCCGAAGTTTAATTATTATTTCTTCGGGACCTGCATGCAGCACATTCGCTCTGTATATCTGATGCTTTGTCGGATCTTCTGATGCGGGATACATGATGGCGATATCACCAGCTCTGAAATTGGCAAGCTTGTTAGTGGATGCACTCTTGCGGAATCGTATACGGGTCTGATGATCTGACAGATCGATCACATCAAGTACTAATTCTCTTAAGATCCTATATTGATCATCTTTCGTTGTAGGTGAGTCAAGCCATAATCCTGCAAGACCGGCCGCCCCTTCTACTCCTTCATTGCCAATGCGAGCTAGAATATGTTCCCTTGTAATAAATGCAGTCAGATATTTGAAATATTGCTTTTCTCCGGGCGATAAAGAGGAATATACCTTTTCCCAACATTGAATATTCGTCTTTACATAACCCTTCAGATCTGCATATCTGTCTGTGGTAATCTCCTGAAATATATCCCTGCCACCTTCCTGGTCCAGTCGAAGCATACGGAATTGCAAAACAACTAATTCATTGCGATTCTGAATGGTTTCTTTCTGAATGGATTCTACTGATACTGCATACCGCAAGGGATTGTCAGTCATCGGTGAGTACAAAATATAGTTAGCCCGGTAATGCATCGGACCAAGCACCGATCTGATTAGTAATTCATACAGCAATGTCTGATGATAATTAGTACTGCTGAGACCGTAGGAGTTAGGCTTAAAGGGTTTGCTACTTTTAAGCTCGACAATTGAAGCTCCCTGCTCCGTCTTATGCTGATAAAATAAATCCAGACGTCCCTTGATGCCAAATTGAGGACTAAAGTAACTGGGCTCAATAATACATTGCTCCCGATCAATCCCTACGGCAGGAAATCGATCAGTGATCACAGACCTGATATTGTTAAAGTGTTGTTCCATGACCGAAAACATTTTCTTCAACTTATCATTGGAAAGCTGCACAAATTGAATGGGGAAGAGTTTGAATGATTGTGTAAAAACTTCATGATAAGAAAGTGTGGTGTCACGTACGAGTTCGTCGAGAAAATAGTTTGCCACCTGTCCTGTCAATATGGCTTCTGTTGAATCAGACGGTAGAAATAAATCAATAAGATTCAGGGCTTGCGGATCACCATTTGAATGAGTTGCCTGTGCAATGGAAGTTACATCCAGTAATAGATCAGGAAGAATGACGATAAAGGAAGGAATGTAATGTTGTTCATCATTAGTCTCAATATCGACCAGGCCAAGTATCAGCGGTAAGCCTAATTCTCTGACGGCTATTTCCAGGGTATCAGCGTAGAGGTCATTGATCCCTTCTACAGCGTACTTGAGAATAATCTCTGTATCAGGCAGCTCCTCATCCAATATGGTCATGGTCTTATTCTCATTCTGCCATGCAACAACAACTACTCTCGCAAATTTTTTCTTGTATCTGCCAGCAGATTGTGTTGGCGGAAGTTTAGGCAAACCGGGAATAATAATTTCTTTCAGATCTGCATGAGGACTCACCTCCACTTTATAGATGGAAAGCAGATAAGTATTAACGGGTATCAGGATTTTGATCAATTCACTATGGGATGACTGACGTTGCTTCAATTCTCTCCGGGCGATCTGCAGCGCATAGCTCCAGGATCGTGTGAACTGATATCGTGACCCAATAAAGCTGACTCGGGCAAACATAGTATTGAAATGAAGTGAGGATGTATCACTTAATTCCAATACCAGATCATTGAAAAGCCGTAGAAGGAAAAAGCATTTTTCTTTTTCATCTACTATTGCGTTTCCAACCTGATATAACTGTTTTTCAAACTCGTGAAGCTTATCACTCATCTCATCAGGTAATAATATTTAAAAATAAGGTTCTTTCCGGATTGATTCCAAATTAATCAGGATAATGATTTTTATAATTGACTGCCAGGAAGGATGCCTGTCACTGCCTTTTGGGCAATCTGGGATTTGTATCCAGGTTTTTTCTGGCACTCTACTGAAGTAAACGGCTTGGGGATTAAAGTCCTGCCTCATCTTTTGATTACATTTG
>JALYSC010000002.1:10537-18068 GCA_030855005.1 Bacteroidota bacterium
CCATGTCGAACAATCTCATTGACTTTTTTCAGTCCACTATTGCTCCCCAATTGGCTACACAGACTAGTGGAATGCTAGGTGAGTCTTCCGCAGGTACTTCTGCTGCTGTGAATACGATCTTTAGCAGCATATTAGGTTCAATGGTTCGAATGGGTAGTACAGATCAGGGAGCAAATCAATTACTTTCATTTATCCAATCCGGATCATTAGGAGAAGAAGTTCTAAAAACAGTTCAAACAGGTCTGGAAGATCCTACAGCTCTTTCTTCGCTGACTTCATCAGGGTCTGATATTCTCAATTTCCTTTTTGGCAATAAAATTACGGGTGTTATCGATCATGTCGCAAGTGCAAATGGTTTAAAAACTTCATCTGCTTCAACATTATTAAAGATAATTGCCTCTATTGCCATAAGCCTTGTGAGTGGAGTGATAAAAAACAAAGGCCTGGATGTTGGTGGTTTGAAAGCACTCCTATCTGAACATATTTCTTCAATAGATTCAATTTTACCGCAGGATTTGAAAGGATTGGTCAGTATGAATCCCGAAGCCAAAGCATCCAGCGGAAAACTTGAAATTCCCGAAGAAGTAGTTCCCGAAAACAACGGCACTACACTTTCCAAATTATTACCTTGGATCGTACTTCTCATAGCTGCACTTGGGCTGTTTTATTTTCTTCAAAAAGGAAGTGACGCAGCACCGCAGGGAGCTCCAAAAGAAAATACAGATTCCATTCGCCAGCAACGCATCCTTGATTCAATGGATCAGCAACAAATGATGGACTCATTAAACAGCCAACGATTGATGAATCCTGATTCTGTAACAGAGGCTGATTCGCTCAGGTAGTTTTTTTATACCTCTTTTTGAAAAAATAATAGATGGGAAGTCCAACACCCATAAGGATGATTCCTGCAATGGCCTGCAATGGCCTGCCGATGAGCGTACTTACCAGAAACCAAATAGATATACCAATAAAAATTAGTGGAATGATTGGGTAGAGCGGCACTTTGTAGGTAGCCAGCGGAATTTCCTTTTTGCTTTTCCTGAAAATAAAAATACCAATCGCTGCCATCGTCATGAAGATCCAATCCATAAAGACAACATACGTCGTTAGGCTTTCGAATGTACCCCAGAAAAGCATCAAAACACCTGCCCAAATGCTTTGTAAAAAAATAGCCTTCACAGGTGTTTGAAATTTTTCATGCAAGTCTGCAAGCCAGGGGAAAAATACTTTATCCTCTCCCATCTGAAAATATATCCTTGGTGCTGATAATGTATAAATACCTGCTGTACCAAAAGCGGAGAATGTAATGAGGATAGCTATCAATATCCCGCCCGCAACGGTTACTTTCCCTAGTGCATCTGCTGCAACCGCAGTTGATTGAGCAATCTCCTGCCTGGACATCACTGTCAGATAAGCTGCATTGACTGCAACATAGATCAGAGTTACAATTAGGCCGCCGGTAATTAATGCACGAGGCACGACTTTTTGCGCATTGACTACTTCTCCGCTGACATAGGATGCATGATGCCATCCACCATACGACCATAAGACTCCAACGAGCGCAATACCGAAAGAAGTTTGACCAGGTGTAATAGCTCCGCCAGAAAGATGAGGTATGAATTGATTGCCCAGCAGAAAACATGCTAAAATGATCAGTCCTATTCCAATTACCTTAATAGCAGTCATGCCGCTGGAAAAAATAGCTGAATACTTTACCCCAGCTATATTGATAAGCGTGACCACTAAAAGTGCACTCATGCCTAAAGGAATTTGCCAGGCTGCGGGAGTATGAAATAAAATGGAAAAATAACGGGCAAAAGCAAGGCACAACGCAGCTATGGCCCCAGACGTGATGACAGTCAGAATGCACCAGCCATAAAGAAATGCAACTAAATCACCGTAAGCTTCCTTTAAGTACACATACACACCCCCGGTACCCGGATGTCGGGAAGCCAACTCACCAAAACTTAAAGCGCCTGTAATAGTCACAACGCCACCAATACCCCATACAAGCAGAATTTGCCAGCCCTCAGAAAGCTGGCCGGCCACATCAGAAGGAGAAATAAAAATACCGGCACCAATACAGGCACCCACAGCAATCATGGTCAATCCAAAAAAATGAATTGATTTTTTCAATGGTTGAGACATCGATAAGAGCCGGTTAATCGATAGGAAGATATATGTTATTTTGTGACGTACCGGAGGTAGTCACAACTCACAGCCCTCAATCCTCCTGTATACGCTCAATGAAATCAAAACTCATTTCTCTCTTCCTGACAGCGCATCTTCTAGTGCTGGCAATGAGCGCAATGAGTCAGGCCAGCACAATTTATAATCCTGTCGAGCTGCTACAAGGCAAAAAGAAAGTAACGATTCCCTTTCAATACATCAATAACTTCATCATACTTGAAGTACGTATCTACGGGATGATCCCTGTTCATCTCATCTTTGATACAGGTGCAGAACATGTCATTCTTTTCAAAAAAGAATACACAGATCTTCTGAAGGTTCCATACGATAAGCGAATACCTATCCTGGGATCCGACCTGAGCAGAAAAATTCATGCCCTCATTACCCGCAATGCATTACTTGAAATTAACGGGCTCAAGCCTGGTACTGCAGACCTGCTGGTCCTTGAAGAAGATTATTTTGATCTCGAAGAACTCATCGGGACACCAATAGATGGACTTTTAGGCGGTGGCTTTTTCAAAAACCTAATTATCAATATAGATTACAAGCGCCAGCAGATGACACTGCATGACCCGTCTACTTTTGTCAAACCTGCTGACTATATAAGCCTTCCTATTCGGATCAAAACAAACAAACCCTACATCGATGCGGAAACCACGCTCCAGGACGGAACTGTCGTTACTGTTGATCTGCTTGTAGATACAGGTGCAGGAGTCCCTTTATTACTCCATAATAATTCGAATGCCGCTTTAAGATTGCCCAGTAATGTCATTAAAGGGAAATTGGGCATGGGTCTGGGAGGCTATCTGGAAGGATATATTGGACGAATCAATAAACTAACCTTGGGAGAAGTGGAGTTTTCCGGAGTTCTGACCAGCTTCCAGGATATAGAGTCAGACTGGCTTGTAGATAAGGACCGGTTTAGGAATGGAATTCTTGGAAACCAGTTGCTAAGCCGTTTTTGCGTCTATTTCGATTACCTGCATAGTCAGATGATGTTGCGCCCATACAGGAAAAGACAGGAACCATTTACTATGGACCGAAGTGGCCTTGTCATCTTCGCATACGGGGCAGATTTTGATCAGTTTATAGTGAGGGATGTGATCCCGAATTCCCCTGCGCAGGACATCGATTTTAAACCGGATGATGTATTGATCAAGGTGCAGGGACTTCCTGTTCACTTCTATAATCTGAACACCCTGAACTCGGTTTTACAGAAAAAACCAGGCAAAAAAATCAGAATCTCGGTCAATCGGGGAGGCAAACACCTTAAAAAAGTCTTCTACCTGAGGGAATTGATATAGGGAAAATTGAAAAACACTTGTAATTTCTCCTGTATATTAATTACCTTTGCCGGCCATTTAATAATAACCTAAGAGTCTTTAGACTATGTACGCGATTCTGGATGTCAATAACAGACAATATAAAGTAAAACAGGGGCAGGTAATCTATGTAGATCTGCAACAGGCTGAAGTGGGTACTAACCTTTCCTTCGGCCGGATCTTACTGACTGAGGATGAAGGATCTGTAACGATTGGCACCCCAGCATTAGACAATGCGTCAATATCGGCTGTTGTCCTGGATCATGTCAAAGGAGATAAGGTAATCGTCTTCAAAAAGAAAAGACGTAAAGGATACAAAGTAAAGAAAGGCCATCGCCAGAATTTTACTAAAATCCGTATCGACAGTATTTCAATCTAAACATTAAGTATAACAGACTAAAGTCCTGATAACATGGCACATAAGAAAGGTGTAGGTAGTAGTGATAATGGACGGGATAGTAAAAGTAAACGTCTTGGCGTAAAACTCTTCGGAGGCCAGACAGCTATCGCCGGAAATATCATCATCCGTCAGCGTGGCACCAAATTTCACCCCGGTCGCAATGTCGGTATCGGTAAAGATTTCACCATTTATGCATTAACCGATGGCGTTGTAGAATTTAGAACTCGCAAACGTGATCGTACTTTCGTCAACATCGTTGCCGACGGAGCATCATCAGAAGAAGAATAACCGATTCTATTCGAATAGAGTATATCGTTTTTAGTAAAAAGCCTGATTCATTACCCGGATCGGGCTTTTTCATTTGACACCCAATTGTCAATTCAAAGCGAACAGACTGCTGTTTCGAACTTCTGCGCGCGATTTGGGTTATTTTCACACCATGAAGAAATGTTTCACTTTAATCCTCTGTATAGTATTAATTCCCTTCTTTTCTCTTTCAGCCCAAGGTGATCTAAGCTTTGATGAGGCCCAGGAGGATATAGTATGTAAAGAAATGTCCCACGCGGAGGATTTTCTGCACCTCAAACATCATCGCAATGCCTTTGCTTATCAAACAGACATATTCTACCAGGAAATCCACTGGGAGATTGACCCTGATAACTATTATATCAAAGGCGAGATAACCTATAGATTTAAGAGTCTCGTTCCTAATCTCACTGCGCTAGTACTTGACTTATCTGATGCATTGCAAGTGAATACCATCAACCGTAACGTTGATGCTCTTACCTATACCCATACACCTGATCAATTACTCACCATACAATTGGGGAAAACACTTCAGCCAGGCCAGGTTGACTCCCTGACAATTAATTATGAAGGAGTGCCACCTTCCAATGGCTTTGGATCTTTTGAACAAGGCTCTCACGGGAATGAGAACATCATATGGACACTTTCCGAACCCTATGGAGGACGTGACTGGTGGCCAGGCAAAATGGACCTTATTGATAAAATTGACTCTGTTGATATCTTCATCACCACCCCGTTAGGAAATCTTGCAGCAAGCAATGGCGAACTTATTAGCATCTTAGAAACAGATGGAAAATTGGTCCATCACTGGCGACACAGGTATCCAATCGTCAATTACCTCCTGGCGCTTAGTGTCACAAATTATTCATCCTATAAGCACTATGTACATTACGGTGCTGACTCAATGGAGATCCTGAATTATGTCTACCCTGAGAATCTCGAAGACACCAGACTGGCTACCCAGAGTTCTGTAGGCATCATGGAGTTTTACAATGAAAAATTTGGACTCTATCCTTTTTGGGAAGAAAAATATGGTCATGCCCAGTTTGGCTGGGGCGGAGGTGAAGAGCACCAGACAATGAGTTTTATGGGAGGGTTTAGTTTTGGTCTCCAGGCCCATGAAATGGCTCATCAGTGGTTTGGTGATAAAGTCACTTGCGGATCATGGACCGATATCTGGTTGAATGAAGGATTTGCTACCTACCTCGCAGCATTAGTTTTGGAGGATATCAGCCCTGAAAATCAGTGGATCAGTTGGAAGAATAGCATAGTCAATTCTGTTACTAATCAACCGGGAGGATCAGTTTTCGTAGATGATACAACTAACGTTTCCAGGATTTTCAGCGGAAGGCTTTCTTATAACAAAGCCAGCTATCTTTTGCACATGTTACGCTGGAAGATGGGTGATGAGGCTTTCTTTCAGGCTTGCAGAAAATACCTGGATGGCGCCGGAACCGCATATGAATTCGCACGTACTCGAGATTTACAGGCTTATTTGGAAGCCGAATCCGGTCAGGATTTAGATGAATTTTTTGAAGACTGGTTTTATGGACAAGGCTGGCCTTCTTACAATTTAAGATGGGCCCAGGAGACAGATTCAGTTGTGGTTTGGTTAAGCCAGACAACCTCTCATTCTTCAGTGGATTTCTTTGAAATGCCTGTTCCTGTGTTATTGAAATTAAATGGTGTTAATCAGATAGTGGTAATCGATCACACAATACAGGATCAGCGTAAATCATTCTACATCGGAAATACAAATGTAGATTCTATAGGAATTGATCCTGACAAATGGCTATTGTCAAGAAATAATATGATCACTGAAGTAGTGACCGGAATATTCGATCCGGTAACGAATGACTTGTATAAGGTATTTCCAAATCCGGCGAAAAATAGCTTCGAAATTCTTCCGTCTGCAGGGATTACTAAAGTTGTGTTAATGGATGTAGCAGGAGTTCGAAAAGAAATGTCAGTTGCTAACGGTCAGGTTGATATTACCTCTATACCTGCCGGTCTTTATAGCATAATGGTGGTCGATAGTACAGAGAAAATCGTTGCTGTCAAGAGGCTTGCTATTTTAGAATAACGCTGGCGATTATTGCTTTTTAGGCCTGCCGAGGATGTCTTTGGTCTCTACACGGTCCTTTCGCTCATCAGTCATTGGTGGTTGTTCAACCTGCACGTCATACATTTCTTCCTGGTAATGAAAGAGACCATTTTTGTAAATCCATCCTTCCTGGCTTCCATCAGAAACTATTAAGGAACCACCTTCAGGACCTGCTCCCTCCAGACTGAACAAATGATCGTGTACCACAGCTTTTTGACTCTCGTCATAAATTAACTGCAATGGAGAGATGTCTGAGTATGTGAGTATTAATCTGGACTGTGCTTCATCCCGTCCAACAAATACAGGTAACCCAAACTTAGGCTCAGGACTCGTGACATTAAGTACATCCGCTACCTTGGTATTTTCATTCTCATTTTCCGCATTGAATCCAAAGAGCAGATAGTATGTCTGTTTATCTTTTTCAAATGGGATTATCTTGTAGTATAAGGCACCGTACCATGCTGATGGAGAATAGGTGTTACGTTGTGCCCCGTTGACCCACGGACGCGTATCCTTCATCACAACAATTCGATCAGTCCATTGAATAAATCCTCCGTACTTATATTCCGAACGGGAAACTTTTAATTGCCACGTTACGATTCTGAAATCCAAACCATGCAAAACAGAAATCCAACGTATGCTGTCAAGGGAAATATCATACGAACCCTTTTCACTTAGGAAATTACTCATGGCCTCCTCGAAGAGATCATATGCTTTTATCCTGTGATCATCCCCTTCCGCATTCACCATCATGTCCGAATAAAAACCAACCGGCTCAAGCAGTTTCTGTGCATTCCCGGATTGACTTAAACCCTGGACCAAACATCCCATGCAGGAGATCGCTATTATTAAAGTACGTATCATCAGAATATTAACGATTAGACAATGAATTGATTGTATTGTGATGCTACCCCTAAAGTCTGGAATGCACTCAAAGTTCCCTTTGTGATGCTCAATATGTAATTGATAACAAAGAGCCCGGATATATGAGAGGTAAATTAAATACATTTGTAGTCCATGAACATCTACAGGGGTTTAACAGCTCTGCCTGAATTTCAGAATTCTGTCATCACCATTGGCAGTTATGACGGAGTACATGCCGGACACAGGAAAATCCTGAAGCGGGTCCAACAATTAGCTGAAGAGATCAATGGAATCGATGTAGTCATCACATTCCATCCCCACCCCCGGGAGATTGTCAATCCCAAA
>JALYSC010000002.1:18078-20757 GCA_030855005.1 Bacteroidota bacterium
AACTCCAGATCCTGACCACCCTCAACGAAAAACTTGAATATTTCAGGCAACTGGGTGTCTCAAATGTTGTTATCGTTCCTTTTACAATTGAATTTTCGCAGCAGCCTGCACAGGAGTATATCGAACGTTTCATTGTACAGCGATTCAATCCCACCTATATCGTCATCGGCTATGATCATCGTTTTGGTATCAATCGTTCCGGTGATGTGGAGTTGTTGAAGATGTACGGAAAGGATTATGGATTTAAAGTCGTTAGGATCGATGAACAGGAAACGCAGGACCTGACCATTAGCTCCACTCGAATTCGGGAAGCATTACTCGATACTCGTATTGAACTGGCGAATGAATTGTTAGGTCATCCATTTATGATCAAAGGTCCTGTTGTAACAGGTAACCGCATTGGGCATCATATTGGATTCCCGACCGCTAATGTGCAGGTTTCGGATCCTAAAAAATTATTGCCGCGCGATGGCATTTATGCCGCGACTGCGAATATCGATGGTGTTATCCACCCGGGCATGCTTTATATTGGATTACGACCCACAATTGATACTCCACATGAACGTCGAATAGAAATTCATTTGTTCGATTTTGATAAGCAGATTTATGATAAAGAAATCATGGTGGAAATGTTTCAATTCATCCGTGGCGACAGAAAATTCGCCAACATGGAAGAATTGAAACAAGCCATGACAGAAGATGAAATGCACTGCCGTCATTTTTTTAAAAATTATTCAGTCCAGGGGCCTGAAGTAGCGACAGTGATTCTGAATTATAATGGAAAGGATTATTTAAAAAAATATCTTCCGTTTTTCAAATCCAATTCCTATCAGAATCATAAGCTCTATGTAGTAGATAACGCATCTACGGATGGCTCGGTACGTTGGCTCCGCACGCAATATCCTGATGTTGAGCTGATCACTCTCCCTAAAAATGAAGGTTATGCTGGTGGTTATAATGCGGCGTTATCAAAAATAAATAGTAAATACTATGCTATCGTCAATAGTGATATTGAAATCACACCTCATTGGCTGGATCCCATTATCACCCTGATGGAAGCTGATGAAACTATCGCCGCAGTACAGCCTAAAATACTCTCTGAATCAAGGAAAGGATATTTTGAATATGCCGGAGCTGCAGGTGGTTTGATGGATTCATTTGGATATCCTTTTTGTCGCGGCCGTATCCTTCAGCATATAGAACGTGATGCGGGTCAGTATGATGACATCATTCCGTTATTTTGGGCATCTGGTGCTGCATTTGTCATTCGTAGTGATGCCTTTCATAAGGTTGGTGGATTTGATGCAGATTACTTTGCACATCAGGAAGAGATAGATTTATCCTGGCGATTACTATTACTTGACTATAAAATATTGAGTTGTCCTGCCTCAATGGTTTATCATGTTGGTGGTGGTACACTCAATTACAACACACCGCAAAAAATTTATCTCAATTTCCGAAATAACCTGGTGACGCTTTGTAAATATCTGCCCGGTATTGATTTGTTTTGGATATTGATACTACGCTGGATACTGGATACTTTGGCAGGCCTTCGATTTATAGCTTACGGTGAATTCAAAAATACATTTGCGATAATCCGTGCTCACTTTTATATATATGGACACATTCGAAAAATACGCGCTAAAAGGGAAGCATCTGGTCTCGCTTTTAAGCGAGTTTCCCTTCCGGATATTACAGGTGTTTATGGAGGTAGTATACTTGTGGAATATTATATGCGACTGAAACGCAAATACAGCGATCTCGTCAAACCATGAAAGACATACCTGAAATTCTCTTTCAAAATGATTCGCTTGTCGCTTTATACAAACCGTCGGGTTTGCTTAGCGTGCCGGATCGCTATCATGAAGAAAAGTTATCCGCATCCCTGTGGGTAGTTGGTAAATTCTCTGAAGCACGACCACTCCACAGACTTGATTTTGAAACGAGCGGAATTCTACTTTTCTGTATCAATCCGAATGCTTTTGGATGGTACAGTGATCAATTTGAAAAGCGATCTGTTTCCAAAACTTATCTCGCTATCGTAGAAGGAAAATTGCTGATCGAAGGAGGTGTTATTAATCAACCCTTATTTACCCACACTACAGGCAAGGTCACTATCACAAAACGAGGAAAAGAAAGTGTTACGAACTGGAAATTACTGGAAAGCTTTGCACATCATGCTTATGTTAAAGCAAATCCGGTGACGGGCAGAACACACCAGATAAGGGTCCATCTTTCATCGATCGGACATCCAGTTCTCTGCGACACCACCTATGGAGCATCAGGACCTTTTTTGTTATCCACTATTAAAGGTCGACGTAAGTACAAATTGGGAAAGGATGATGAACAGGAAAAGCCGTTGTTTGACCGTACGGCTCTCCATTCTTCTGTTATTGAAATCGCAGACTTTAAGACAACTCAAACAATCCGGGTAGATTGTCCTTTGCCAAAGGATATGAACATAGTCCTGCAAAAACTCAAACAATATTCTCCAATACAGAAATAGTTGAGAATATTTAATATGTTTGGCCAATATTTACTTGCCTGATGAAAGGAATTTACATTCCCATTTCCCTACTAATGATTCTAAGTATGACAATGATCCAAGCATTGTCCTGTAAGCAGACGCCTGCCATGGATAATACCGATACTGCATCCAATAAAATAACACCTCCAGAC
>JALYSC010000230.1 GCA_030855005.1 Bacteroidota bacterium
AACGGGCTGCATCCGTTCCTATCGTATGTCAGCCTTTCAGGCCTTTGATTTCAATGATAAAAAATTCGTTCATCGGGCTGCACCCGTTGCTATCGTATGTCGGCCCTTCAGGCCTCTGATTTTCGATGATAAAAAATTCGTTCATCGGGCTGCACCCGTTGCTATCGTAGGTCGGCCCTTCAGGCCTTTGGTTTTCAATGATAAAAAATTCGTTCATCGGGCTGCTCCCGTTGCTATCGTATGTCGGCCTTTCAGGCCTTTGATTTTCGATGACTACTGACTCATGATTCACAATTCATGAATCACGGTTGACGATTCATGGCTCCCTCAAATCAGGCGGAAGCAATTCTGGAGGACAATCCTGGAAGGAGACGGGGCGCAACCAGCGACGTATAGCATGATGTCCTACTGCTGTGTATCGACTATCTGTGCTTGCAGGATAGGGACCTCCATGGTTCATAGCTGCACAGACTTCTACGCCTGTTGGAACACCGTTGTAAATGATACGGCCTGCTTTTTCGACAAGGATTTTAGTAAGATCACTGGCCATAACATATTCCTCATCTGTGCAATGGATGGTCGCAGTAAGTTGACCTTCAAAAGAATTTGCAACCTGCAACATTTCATTTGCATCTGTGCACAGAACAATTAATGAAAAAGGCCCAAACACTTCAAGATGCAATTGTAGGTTGGATAAAAATATTTTTGCAGGGACAGTTGCCAATACAGGCGATGCTAATGTAAGTGTGTCTGATTCGGATATATATACCAAATTAATTTGGGGATTGGATTTGATTGTTGCTATGCTTTTATGAAAACTTCCAGCGATATTTTCATTTAACATTGGAGCGGCAGGAATGTCAATCAGTTTATTAGCCATCTGTTGAATGAGCCGTGAAGTATTTGGTTGATCCAGGGCAATCATAATCCCTGGATTGGTGCAAAACTGTCCAACACTCATCGTCATGGATGTCACGAGCATATCTGCAAGTGAAGTAATATCCTGCATCACTTTTCCAGGTAAGAAGAAGATTGGATTGACACTTCCCATCTCAGCAAAAACAGGAATTGGGTTGGGGCGCTGATTTGCCAGATCAAATAAAGCTCTTCCTCCTGAAAGTGAGCCAGTAAAGCCAACTGCTGCAGTATATGGATGCAAGACAAGTAATTTGCCTGTTTCGTGACCATCACTATTTAGTGAAGAGAAAACACCATCCGGCATTCCTGTTTCTTGAGCCGCCTTCATTACCACTTCAGCGATTAATGCATTTGTACCAAGATGTGATTCATGACTTTTGACGATCACAGGACATCCTGCAGCTATAGCGGAGACTGCATCACCTCCCATGGTCGAGTAGGCTAATGGAAAATTGCTGGCTGCAAAGACGATAACAGGTCCGATTCCGATATTGATTTTTCGTAAATCTGGTCTTGGTGCAGGCATTCTTCCAGGAATAGCAAGATCGATTGTTATATCCTTCCACTCCTTTCCAACAACGATTTCAGCGTACATGCGCAATTGATTTACTGTACGTCTTCTTTCTGTCAGTACACGCGCTTGCGAATAGGCTGTTTCAAGCATCATTCTATTGACCAATATATCATCGAGCAATTCAATACCGTCCGCAATTGTACTAAGAAATTCTCCACGACGACTTCCTTCCATAATTCTGAATTCGCGCCATGCGTTATGTGCTTTCGTCATTGCAAGATCGACCTCAGTCGGAGTCGATGGAATAAATGCTTCAGGCAATGGTGTGTTGTCAGCCGGATTGAACGCGTATTTCCTCTTCTCAGAAAGTGCAGATAAATCGAATCCGATAATATTTTGTGTGATCATGTGGCTATTCTTATCCTAGTTAATTGAAGGAAGTGATGGTCGGGTTGCAATTCCCTGTTCAATAATTCTTATAACATTCTTCCTAACCTGTCCACTTAGCATTTGCCTTGGAGGTCTTACATATTCTGTACCCAACCCTGTCATCATCTCTGCAAGTTTGATATTTTGAACAAGTTGCTGATGTATATCTAGTTCAAGTAAAGGAAGGAACCACCGGTGTATTCTAATTGCCTCCTCTATACGTCCTGCTTTTATCAGTCTATAAATGGCTACAGTTTCATCAGGAAATGCATTGACCAATCCAGCGACCCATCCATGAGCTCCGGTAATTAGTGATTCAAGTGCAATAGTATCTACACCTGAAAGTATTTTGAGCCTTTCGCCAAACAAAGAAATCAATCGAGAGATATTAGCAAGGTCACGTGTGCTTTCCTTGACGGCCTGGATATTGTTATGTTTTAAAAGCTGATCAAACATGGTTGGTGTGACTTCAATCTTATAATCAACCGGGTTGTTATAAATTAAAATAGGAAGTGATGTATTAACAGATACGGTTTCAAAAAAAGTGACAACCTCTTCATCTGTTGGTTTGTACATCATGGGTGGCAATACCATCAGTCCATCTGCACCTTCCTTTTCAGCTCGCTGAGCGAGTAGGATTGCGTTGCGTGTAGATCCTTCTGCGACATTCAACAGGACTGGAACATCATTGGCTATTTCCTGGCCGGCATGTAATAATTGGATTCGTTCGTCGTGGGATATGGTGCTGCTTTCTCCGACTGATCCTCCAATGATAATGCCGTTTGCACCGGATTTAATCTGAGCAGCAATACCGGATTGGAAGGTTTTAATATCCAAATCTCCCTCAGAAGTAAATTTTGTGGTTACAGCGGGATAAATGCCGCGCCAATGGATTGGTTTCATTGGGGGAAGATCGGGAAAAGGTCGGAAGGTTAAAAAGGAGGAAGGGGTGAAAGGAGGAAGGGAAAGTCGCAGCGCTACAGAGATTAGCGGAATTCTTTCTTGAGAGGCAGCCCTGCGGGCTGCCTCTCTGCCGCGAGTTACACCCGCGGTTACGGAGATGTGGTCCCTTCAGGACCATCTCAAGGGCAGAAAAATTCGCGAATGTTTAATGCATAAGGAGTCTGGTATCCGGCATCCTTTTATCTGGCATCTTTTTATCTGGCATCCTTTTACAGCCTACTGAAAAATTTCGTCACATGTCCTAACCACACAGCAATGCTGAAACAGTTGACAATCCATGCATATATTTGACCATATGGAATTTACCGGACGGTTGGAAAATTTTAATACACGATTATGGACATATCATGTTAAAGTTCCGAAAACAATTGCTTTGTTTTATCTGGATCAGGGTGATATACGTGTAGTGGCAACTTTAAATAACTCTCTGACATTTCAATGTGCGATCATGCCGGCGGGCGAGGAAGTGTATTTTATCAATCTAAATAAAAAAATCAGGGACCAACTTAAACTTCAGGAAGGCAGCAATATTGAAGTCAGTCTTAAAAAAGATGAAAGTGAATATGGCCTGCCCTTTCCTGATGAATTTAAAGAATTACTTGCCCAAGATTCTGCAGGAAACAAATTATTTCTTGCACTTACACCCGGCAAACAACGCAACCTACTCTATGCGGTTGGTATGGTTAAAAATTCAGATATGAGGATCCATCGTAGTATGATAATCCTTGACCATCTGAAAAAAAATAAAGGGAAGATTGATTTTAGAGAACTCAATCAGGAGATGAGAGATAAAAAGTAAAAGATAAAAGATAAAAAGTAAAAGATAAAAGATAAAAAGTAAAAGATAAAAGATAAAAGATAAAAGATAAAAGATAAAAAGTAAAAGATAAAAGATAAAAGATAAAAAGTAAAAGATAAAAGATAAAAGATAAAAAGTAAAAGATAAAAGATAAAAGATAAAAGATAAAAAGTAAAGGGTAGTGGATACGAAATACTAAAGTTCTTTGTCGCGTAATAATTTTTTATCCATGATGAAGGGGCCGAAGGGGATTAATGATGCTAGGCCTGCCAGGAAAAACTTTTTAAAATTCCAGTGGTGAACAGACCGAACATTACATAGGGCGATGACGTAAAGAACAAATAACAGCCCATGGATCCAGCCGACCATTAATACTGCCTGCGGTAGTCCGGCAAAATATTTTAATGGCATAGCAATCCCCAGCAATACAAGAAATGAAATTCCTTCAGCAATAGCTATAACGTGAAATCTTCCTTTCGCGGAAGTGTACCAGGGTCGTGAGGTCATCAACTACTTTTTCTTGTTCTTCTTTTTCTTGTCCTTCTGTTTCTTGTCTTTCTTCTTTGGATCAACAGCGACGCTTAGTTTTAAATTTTTCTTTTTTGTTTTCTTCTTCTTCCTCGCTTTTGATATAGCCACCTCGTCGGCTGCCTTTTTTTCTTCTTTTGCCTTTTTCTTGGCGTCTTTCTTAGCCTGCTTATCGAGGATCTCCTGCGCTATCTGAGTGCCCCTGCATTTCGGAGATCCGCAATAGCAAACGTATTCCTCTTTAACCTTATCGGTGATTTTTCCGGGAACCTGCAGATGATAATCATAAGTGAGTTCTTCACCTTTTTTGACAGAACGAATGGACTCGATGAAGATCTTATCGTCATACTGTACGGCTTCACAATTTGGATCACACCCATGGTTAATAAACCGGGCATCTCCTCCGACATTACCATCGATGACTCGGTCATCATCAATTGTGAAAAGCATGGTGTGAGTATGACCACTAACGTTGCTGGTGCCGATTTCGTCGGCTTCCTCCCGGGAAACGATTGTTCCGGTGTACTCGACCACCTTGGTTCCTTTACGGATGGGACGTTTGGCGAATACGCCCTTGCCATGGATCTTTGAATTCCGAACGATATAATAGGGCTCCTTTTTCATGATTTCGTCTGTTTTGCAGCACAAATATGACATTATTTATGGTCAAAACTGTTTTAAAGCCAAAGTTAAAAGCTAACAGCTATGAAGTAAAAAGCAAGCGGAATACCAACAACCTGTGCAGGAAAGTTCGATCCATACTTCATATTATAAAACATTCGCTACCCTAATTTCATTAATAGAAATAACATGAAATACTAACGAAGACCTATTGATGAAATATATTCCATTAGGGGGTACCCCTGTCCCTGCTATTGGCCTTGGGACATATAAAATGAAAGGAACTGAGGCTATCCATGTCATCCGAAAGGCAATTGACATTGGTTACCGCCACATAGATACAGCACAGCTTTATGAAAATGAAGAAGAAGTAGGACAGAGCATAATTGATTGTGGAATACCTCGTGAAAAAATCTTCCTAACTACAAAAGTCTGGCCTTCCAATCTTGGAGAAGAACGATTACTAAATTCCGTACAACAAAGTCTTAAAAAATTACAAACTGATTATGTAGATCTTCTACTCATTCATTGGCCGCATCATCAATTTGAAATAGAAGATTATGTAACGCGATTTGCCGAATTGCAGGAACATGGATTAGCCAAAAATATCGGCGTCAGCAATTTTAATATTCAACAAATTAAATCCGCCTTAAAAACGGGTGCTAATATTGTCACTAATCAGGTGGAATATCACCCCTGGCTCAACCAGACTAAATTGCATCAATGGATGTGTCAACATGAAATACCATTGACAGCCTACTGTCCCCTCGGCCAAGGCAGATTTATGACTGACAAAAAATTAATTGATATAGCCTCAGTATATCTTCGAAC